>JAFDFW010000525.1 GCA_019309605.1 Deltaproteobacteria bacterium
TGTATGTCGAAGTCCCAAGATCCGCTGAACAGGTTCCGGCCCCTCGCGTCGCGCGTGGTGACCTCGTCGATGTCTTCTCCGACTATGCGTGGGGTGTAGGTTCTGATGAAGTGGCGCGTTTCGATGCCGTTCAGGTAGCTACTCTCAAAGAAGTGGCCAAATTCGATTTCGTTTCCATCGACCTCATAGGAGGTCACGCCCGTTGCGTTCGTGGTCCAGGTGAACTCGTCGTGGCGGTCTGACATCAGGCCCCCAACCTCGATCTTGACGTCCTTGACGAACTGGTACTCGAAGCTGCTGTAGACGACTTCCGCGGTTCCGTCGGACTTGAAGGTGATGCTGATTTGCCCACTGACGTGGTCCAGTCTGGTTGCTTCTCCGGGATCGAACTTGAGGCTGGAGTTGTCGACGACCCAAGTGCCTACGATGCCGCACCACGCACCTCCGAAAAGTCGAGGTCGAAGCTGCTGCCTGGCCTGGTGGTCGTTACGACAAGAATGACGCCCGGTTCGCACTGGTCGCCTTGGAGCTTCATCGGAAGGTCCCCCCAACTAGTGTCATTGGTGGGTCGGCTTGAATCGCGAATCTCTCCTTCGTCTTCGAACGTGATGTCCGCCTCTTTGTCCGATTCCACAAGGATGCGAGACCGGTAGACGCCAAACGGGTCCATCTCGTGTAGGTAGCGATGAGGCTCGGTGACCTCGAGGGTTGGGCGGTTCACCTCGGCCATTTGGTATGGGATCATCTGGCCGCCGGTATCCATGAGCTTTCGGTCGGTAAGCGCCTTTGCGAAATCGTGGTAAATGACGTCCATATTCCCGTACTTCGCCAGCGCCGCCGCCTGAGCCGCGAGCGACTCGCCCGTGCATGCGCCCTCCTCGGTGGCTCCGGGGGGCGCGTCGGTTTTGCCGCTCGTGGGTAGCGTCTTGACGAGGTTGACGATGCCGCTGTCTCCGATCCAGTTGCCCAGTTGCTGGAAGAAGAAGCAGTTCGTATAGGCCCGTTCTAAGACGGAAGTGTGCAACTCATACTTTGCCAGGGTGCCCCACCACGGCCACTCTGAGTTGTTGTGGGGATAGACGACATTGCCCAAGTATTCCGCTAGGCCCTCGTCACGCCATTTCATGCATGCATAGGGAGCCTGATTCTGATCGGGAAACGTATCTTGCTGGAAGCAGTGGGCAAGCTCGTGGGCAACGGTTTGCTTGAAGTCGCCGTCCGTCAATTTTTGCATGTTCTTGAAGAGGGCGATCCCACATTCGGGCTTGCACGCTTCCTTCTTGGGATCGGGGGCGTTCGGGTCACACTCCGGGCGAGCCAACTGCTTGGGATTGGCCCATGCCTGAGCACCCTTCGGTTCGTCCAGCACGGCGAAGGCAATGGTCGCGGCGTGCAGCTTCCCTCGCGCTTTGAGGATCGGAACAGATTCTTCCATGGTCTGAAGGGCAAGTTCGTAGTGCTTTTCTGTCCATCCCGCCGTAGGCAACGGCGGAGCGGGAGCGAAGATGCGGAACGCTCCGGGGTAGAAATCATCAAGAAGGGGAGAGGATCGCACTTCTAGACAGTTGCCCACGCCGGGCGGAACTTCGCTGTAGCCTGTGAAGAATTCGAGGCAGTCCGACGGTGAACCCTTTGGAATCAGCGCAGGCTCGGCGCCGACCTCTGTCATGGAGTCGAGTCGTTCGTCAGAGAACACCAGAAGGTTCAGCAGGCGGGTGACCTCGGATTTGGCCTCAGTATCTTCTCCGGTTTCGAGATACTCATAGGCCATCCTGATTATTCCGGTGCCCTCATAGGTGAGGAGCTCGTCATTGCGGAGCACGCTCGACGCGTCGATCTCGCCGGCCATTAGCTGGAGGGTCGCCACGAGGCCTTCGCCAAGCGTCCACTCCCCGTCCGCGACTTTCGCGAGGAGATTGTCGACGAAGCTGATGTCGGATCGATCCAACGGCTGACCGGGCGGCTGCGTGCCCCCACCACCGCCAGTGCCTCCTGCAGCACCGCCGGTGCCCCCTGCACCACCGCCAGCGCCTTCAGCGTCGCCCCCACTGCAGCCGGAAAGGAGACCAAATGCAGTCACCATCACAATCGCCCATCGCGCGGCTGTATTCATGGGACTAGACGAAGATGGTATGGGGCGCAGCCTTCAAAAACAACACCCTTCGGAACAGTCCAGAAACGGGGACGTTTTGGTCAAGCAGGGCCGGGTCGCATCATGCCCTTGCGCTTGGCGCGTTGGTACGCGCGGCGGCCGCAGAGATTTTGGTGATGCCAGATGGCGCGGTAGAGGGGGTCGAGGTCGGGGATCCAGAAGCGGTTTGGGATTTCGTCGTCGGGCGTTGCGGTGCCGAGTGTGATTTCTGCGGTGATTACTCCGGCTCCTTCGGAGTAGGTTCGGCGGGCGAGGATTGTGCCGTGTGGATCGACGATCTGGGTTTCGCCCATGAGCTGTGTGCGGGTTCGCACGGTTGTGCCTGGGACGGGGGTCAGCAGGAACCGGCCCTCTATGGCGGAGGCGTGAGCGGCGTGGAGCAACGGTGCGCCGACTAGGCGGGCGAAGGTGCCGGGGGTTAGGCGCATGAGCTCGGCGTTCTTCTTGTGTTGCTGTTGCCAGAAGGCTCTGGCCCCAGGCCAACCGGGTTCGGACCACCAGTGGCTGCCTGTCATTAGTAGACCGACCTTGGAACGCAGCCGGCGGACGGTTTGGGTGCGGATGGTTTCCCAACAGACGGCGGCGCCGACTGGTCCGAGCTTGGTCTCGAAGAGGCCGTCGTCGGATCCCCCCACATAGAAAGCGTTTTCGACCATGGTCGGGATGTCTTTGTCGTGACGGTGCACGGTGCCGTCGGGTTCTGCGAGGACATAGGTGTTGAACACATCGTCGCCGCGCTGTTCGAGGTAGGAGCCCCCGATCCAGACG
The DNA here is from genome assembly GCA_019309605.1 of Deltaproteobacteria bacterium. Lineage (GTDB taxonomy): Bacteria > Myxococcota_A > Polyangia > Polyangiales > Houyiibacteriaceae > SG8-38. The sequence continues at coordinate 2,921 of JAFDFW010000525.1, forward strand.
CCGTGCTCCCGGGCGATCTCCTTTAGCATTTCGGCGGCGGGGCCATCCGGCGGCAGCGCGCACGCGTAGAGGCGTTCGTCGTAGACGATTGGCGTTGTGAAGAATTCGGGCAGAGCGATGATCCGCGCGCCGGTGTTGGCAGCCTCGACGGCTAGGGAGCGCGCGTGCTGCAGGTTCCAGGAAAGCTCGCAGAGGCGTGCCTCCACTTGGACGGCGGCCACCTTCAGGGGCTTATTTGGATCGCGAGCGTACCCTAATCGGGTTGTCTTGGTCGCCCCATGCGCTCGACCAGGTGATCTACGTATGCCCGCACGCGCAGCGGCAGGTACCGACGGCGCGGGTACACGGCGAGGATGGACCAGCGTAGGGCAACGGCGTCCGGAAGTACTTGGCGCAGCTTGCCTTTACGGAGGGCTTCGGTGGCAACGAAGTCGGGGACTAGGCCGATTCCTAGGCCAGCGATGGCGAGGTCGCGAATCGCGTCTGGATGGTTGACTCGAAGCGGGCCGTCCACTGTTACGGTTTCAGGCTTGCCGTTCGTTTGGAAACGCCAGCGTTGCTGATCGCGGAAGTTCGTGTCGACGAGGCAGTCGTGGTCGCGTAGGTCGGTGGGCTTCTTGGGGGTGCCTCGGCGGCGCAGGTATGAAGGGGAGGCAACGGCGATGATGGCGACGGGGCAACGGCGATGATGGCGACGGGTGCGATTCGACGCGCGACCAGAGACGAATCGCGTGGGTCGGTGACGCGAATGGCGACGTCGATGTTTTCTTCGACGAGGTCGATCATGCGGTGGGTGAGGTCTAGGTCGATGGTGACCTCGGGACACCGTTCGATGAAGTCCTTGGTCATGACCTCCAGGTAGTGGGAGGCGAGGCCTGGGGGAGCGCTGACCCGCAACGGGCCGCGCGGTGCGGCCACGCCTTCGCGGAGTGATGCCTCGAGCGATTGAACTTCCCCAAGGACGTCGGTGCAGCGTTCACGGTAGGCGCGCCCCGCTTCGGTCAGGCTCAGCGAACGCGTGGTGCGTCGTAGGAGCTGGACGCCGAGATGCTCTTCGAGCGCGTTAACGTACTTGCTGACGACTGCTTTCGAGCGACCCCACTGTCGTGCGGCGGCACTGAAGCTTCCGGCATCGACCACGCGGACAAAGGCTTCCATGGCGAGCAGGCGATCCATTGTTCACGAATCATAAACAATCTTTCTATTATTTGGCTAATTGTTTATGCGTGAGAAGAGCGCCAGAGTGTGGACATGACCAATGCAGCAACCTTGGGTGTTCATCACGTGGGCTTCACCGTCCCCAACTTGGGCGAGACCCGCCGCTTCTTCCTCGACGTGCTCGGCTTCGACCAGGTCGGCGAGAAACCCGAGTACCCGGCGGCGTTTGTCTCGGACGGAACGGTGATGCTCACGCTGTGGCAGGCGAAGGAGTCTGAGCGCGCGATTCCGTTCGACCGCAAGCACAACGTGGGCCTTCACCACGTCGCGCTCCGGGTGCGAGACGGTGCGGCGCTCGAAGGGTTGCACGAGCGCTTGCGCGACTCGGCTGGCGTCGAGGTGGAGTTCTGCCCCGAGCCACTTGGCACGGGACCGACGCGACACATGATGTGCACCATCCCGGGCGGCATCCGCGTGGAGTTCATCGCACCAGGAGGCGCGGCGTGACGTTTCACAGCGACATCGCATTTACGCCAGCGGTCAAGG
>JAFDFW010000526.1 GCA_019309605.1 Deltaproteobacteria bacterium
GCACTCTTGATCGCAGCCGGATCAGTGACGTCGCACGCGTAAGCCTTCCCGACGATCTCTTCTGCAATACCGCTCGAGTATCCGGTACTGCGAGACAGCAACGCAACGGCATAGCCTTCATTGGCGAAGCGAAGAGCAAACGCCCGCCCATTTTTCGGACCGATCCCGACGACCACACAAACTGGCTTTCCCATACCGACCCCCCTACGAGTTCACTGACGGAGTGTAGCCAACCGCCCAGCGATAGAAACCAAGAACAAGGTGAAAACAGCAGGCAGCGCGGCCACCTCAGATCTCGGCCGCTGGGTCCGAGATTGTAATGAGTGGAAGATCTGAGCGACTTTGACTAGAAACCCGACCCGCCCAAACACGGCCAGAAGAACCGGCCGCGCGGCCTCACCAAACTTGATACGGCGCCAGCCGACCGCGCGCGTAGCGCGCAACTCGCCGGACGAACCCCACGCTCTTGCCTCCACCCGCCTACGGCGGCCGCCGGCGGGCGGACCCACGTCCCCCACTTCTGCCGTTCCAAACTGGATGGAAGCCGGCGACCCAAGCGTCTCCGTCGACCTCCTCATCCGCACCCTCCTCCAACGAGTAGCATCCGCAGCTCAAGACGCCAGAAACGCGACCATACCGGTCCCCACTCCGAGGCAGAGCGACAGTGGCGAATACAGCAGCGTGTCCATCCGGGCGAAGGAGGTGTTGCGCACCTGCTTGAAGAAGCCGACATATCGGAACTCGCCCACGGCGCGGAGGAGGAAGGCCACCGCTACACCCCAACAGCCGAGTGGCACGAGCGACGAGGGGAGGAGCGCCGGTCCGATGCCGGCCCGCTGGGCCACCAAGAGTGCGGCGACAGCCAGGAGTGCAGCCACCACCAGCGTGGATACCGGACCGGGTCGGAACAGCGGTTGCCCGTCGCGCTCCGGCAGCACCTGCGTGTTTCCGGCGCGGCCGCCCAGGGCCCAGAAGATATGAAGCAAGCTGAGCACGCTGAAGATGCCCGCTACGAGCCAACCTAGTGCCATCACGCCCGACATTTCCATCACCCTGGCTCCGCGACCCCGCGGCGCTCGGCAATTCGCTGTGCGTACACTACCACGAACCTCAGTGCACCCCAGCATTCGGGACCTACGTCGAGCCGATTCCCGCAGGTTGACGCGACGAGCGCCGGTGCCCATGACTTCTACGACGACCATGAGCGCGCCGCCCGCCAAGATCCGCATCGACATCGTCTCGGACGTGGTCTGTCCGTGGTGCATCATCGGCTACAAGCAGTTGCAAGAGGCGCTCTCGCGTCTCGATGGCGAGGTCGACGCCGAGATCCAGTGGCACCCCTTCGAGCTCCAAATGGCATCGTTTGAGTCGCCTCCAACGTGTTGCAATCTGTGAATTCAATCTGAGGAGTCCAACATGGCCAAGCAATTTTCGGGTGACGCGCTGCAGTTGCGATCCATGCTCAAACAGGACGGGACGCTCGAGCTGTCGCTCGCAACGATGCCCGTCCCACAACCCAAAGACGACGAGGTGCTGGTCCGTGTCGAAGCGTCGCCGATCAACCCGTCGGACCTTGGACTCCTGTTCGGTGCCGCGGACCCCACGACCATGCGGTCGTCGGGTAGTGCTGATCGTCCGATCGTGACGGCAAGCGTTCCCGACAAGTTGATGCGTGGAATGGCAGCACGGGTCGATAAGTCGCTGCCGGTTGGTAACGAAGGCGCCGGCATCGTGGTCGCGGCCGGTGCTGACGAGTCCGCGCAGGCGTTGATCGGCAAGACTGTCGGGATGATCGGCGGAGCCATGTACTCGCAATACCGTTGCATTCCGGCAAAACACGCACTTCTGTTGCCTGATGGCACTACGCCGGCAGAAGGCGCGTCGTGTTTCGTCAATCCGATGACTTCGCTCGCTATGGTCGAAACCATGCGCCTCGAGGGTCACAGCGCTCTCGTACACACCGCCGCGGCGTCCAATCTCGGCCAGATGCTGCAGAAGGTCTGTCTCAAGGACGACGTACCGCTGGTCAACATCGTGCGAAAAGCGGAACAGGTCGAACTGCTCCGGGGCATGGGCGCCTCCCATGTTTGCAACTCGAGCGAACCTACGTTCATGAAACACCTCACAGACGCGCTGGTCACCACCGGTGCGACTTTGGCGTTCGACGCCATCGGCGGGGGTACGCTGGCGGGGCAGATCCTGACGTGCATGGAAGCGGCCGCGAGTGCGAGTGGGGCCGCGTACAGCCCATACGGCTCCACCACACACAAACAGGTCTACATCTATGGCGGACTGGATCGCAGCCCCATCGTACTAACCCGAAGCTTCGGCATGGCCTGGGGCGTTGGCGGCTGGTTGTTGTTTCCGTTTCTCCAGAAGATCGGACCCGAAGCCTCTCAGAAGTTGCAGGGACGCGTCGCGGCCGAAATCAAGACCACCTTCGCAAGCAGCTACACGCGAGAAGTTTCCCTCGCCGAGGCCCTGACCCTCGAGGCTATCTCGGTGTACGGAAAACAGGCGACAGGCGAGAAATACCTGATCAACCCGAACAAGGGGCTCGCCTGACTTTCTCGGAGACGAAAACGGGCGTTTGAACCAAGGCGGGACACACGGTTGCCCACCTCCGGCGCAACGTCATGCCGGAGCTCGCCAAAACCCACCGCGACATCGCCCTAGACCCCCAAGCCTCCCTCCTCTTCACCTTCATCACCGCCCTCTCGGACTAGCCAACGGGTAGGGCGCCCACCCCCGCGGCCCAGCCCCCCAAAACACGGCAAAAAGCACCGGCCGCGCGGCCACCAGTCTGCGCGCGGCAACAAGTCACTGCACCCACCACACGCTCCTGCCGCCGCCCGCCTACGGCGGCCG
>JAFDFW010000069.1 GCA_019309605.1 Deltaproteobacteria bacterium
CGAGCCGGCGGCGGGATGCCTCGGTTGCGTCGATGAAGCGCGTGGTCACCGGGTCGTGATACCCGCTCGCGAGCTTCAGCTCGGGGTTAGACTGCCGGTAGAACTCCCCGATCCTGCGCATGCAGATCTCGCGCACATATTTTCCGACGATCGAAGCGAGCGCGACCGGGAGGTGCCGTGCGTCGGCATCGACCTCGAAGCGAAGCTCACCAACGCCGTCGACCGCGTATCTCCGTTGGCCGCGGCGTCCCGGGAGCGAACCAACTCGGCGCGGCTCGAAACGAGACAGGCGCGACGCGTAGTCGCGAATGCCGCCGACCATGCCGCAGACCGCGAGCAACGGCGAACCATGGCGGGCGTGCACGGCGCAAATCAGATCCTCGAAGAGCTCGAGGTCGACGGCGAGTTTGTTCTTGCCCGCGGCGAGCTTTGCGTTGAGTACCCCCGCGCAGGCAACTCGGCTTTGCACGTCGAGGATGCGAAGGCTGGAGCGGCCGACGAGCCGATCGAGAAGCTCTTCGCCATAGGCCGCCTCGCCGCCGAAAAGGGGCAGAGGAAGATCAACGGCCCAGCATTGGCCGGCCGTCGGCTCATCGGGACAGCAGGCGCGAAGGCGGGGACGGGACTCGGGGGAGACCTGGTCGAGAAGCCCGTCGGCGGAGACCGGTAGCCCCCCGCCGGCCCGTTTCACCAACGCGAGGGCCACCGACTCGGTGAACGCCATTCGGCCGAATCCCCCGGTCTCTTTGCTGTCGGTGAGCCCTAAGGCGAGTCCGCGGTCGCAGAGGCTGGCCCGCGCGTACCGGGGCGTCTGCAGGGTCACGGAGGTAGCCAGCAAGGGCCCCAGCCGCGGCCCCAGACCGTTCTCGTCGACCCCCATCACGAGCATATTCCGCATGTACCACGGCGGCCGGAACCGGTACCAGCAGGCTGGGATTGGCCAATTAGCCAGATTACGGTAATATTATGGTGTTGTGGTAGCTCGGACATATGCTGCCTCTGGGGATGAGGATCGGATGCGGAGGGAAACGCCCATCGCCCGTATGGTGCGAGAGGCGATCGAAACGGTCGCCACGCCTGAGGTGCGGCTGCAGATCCTCCACCGCGCGCTCCACATGGCGCGCGAGCACGAGATCCCTTCGGCCGGAGAGCCGCTGCGCCTGTTCGCGGACAAGCACCTTCGAACCGCGATGACGTTCTACTTGGGAAACGGGGCCAGCGAAGCGGTGATGCAAAACCTGGCGCCCATGCTCACGCTCGCAGACCGCATCGGCTCTCAGCCTCCGCGCAAGACAGTGCGCGCGGACGAAACGCGGAAGCTCGGTCGCGATCGGCAGCACTCGGGCGTCTCGCCCAAAGATCCGGCCGACCCGCCGGAAACCGACACCTCGAAGTACCCGACGGTGCAACCACTAGGGTCCGCGCTACCGATGGTCTTCGTTGCCACTCGCGATCGTGAACGATGCGAGGGAATTGCCAAGCAGGTTGGTGACGCCGCAGCGGTTCAGCAGATCGAAGACGTCGTCGCGTTTCTCGACAACCTCAAGGCCACGGCCTCACTGAGCCCGCTGCTCGTGATCGATTGCGTCGCAGCCTCGGTGCAGCCGTCGACGATCGCCACCCTCGCGCACGAACTGCCAAGGAACTCCGGGGTATTGGTGTGGGGCGCGACCGACGAACACCGGGCTCTGACCGACCTAGCGACCAGCGACCGCGGCTGGCTGCGCTGCGGCGTCGAGGCGACGCCCAGCGATGTCGCGTCCCTGATCCACATGCTCCTCGGCAAGTAGCCAACGGACCAAGTGCGTATCGCTCTCCGCAGGGCTCGCGTTGGAGTCTTCTTTGCGGGCGGTGTCGCTCAACCATGGCCAGTGCGGGGCTTGCTCGCGACAGCCGAGGCGTCGCTCGCTCGTCCCGCACCCGACACGCAAGTGAAAGTGATCGTCGTGCGCGTCAGCACGCGCCGGCTGATGAAGAACCCATGTGGCTCGCAGCACCGCTTGTGGCGAGCGTTCGTAGCGCGCTGCGTACCGGAGGAGGCGCGCCTTGAGCTCATTCGAGCAGAAGATCCATTTCACGCGCGCTTGGTCATCCGTGATGAGGGTGCGAACGAGGTGCCAATTGCGCGCTTCGTCGAAGCGGAAGACGCGGTCGCGCAGCGTCGCGAGGCCGAAGCGATCGAAGCGGAGCCAGCCGTCGCTGTGCGCGGCCAGGCCGCCGGCGTCTCGCGCAAAGAACAGCAGATCTGCGTCGCGCCCAGTGCGGTGGGTGCGATGCCGGGAATGTGCGCCTCCGTGGGGCGTCGATAGATCACCGACGCGGAGCGGGCGGCCGCCCGGAAAAGCGTCGGCTACTGCGCGCGCCGCGCGCTCGATCGCGCCGACCAGCGTGGGGGTTCCGAATCGGGTCCCCTCACCGGGACGCAGGCGACGATAGCCGGTGCCCCGATCTGCCAGGCGAACCGGATCGTGGAGGTATCCGTGATCGGTGGTACCGACCGAGATCGTCTGCCCCGGCGGCAGGGGCTCGGTCACGCACGAGCAGATCGCTGTGATTACGGCCGCGGCGAAGAACCTAACCATTCCAATGCATGATAGCGCACGGTTCGGCTTGACGTCCCAAACCCGCCACGTAAGTTTCGGGGCTAACCGATGAACGAGCAAAACGAAGGCTTCATGGACCGCCTGAGCGCGCATCTCGACCGCGGCTGGGAGCTGGTCACGCAGGGTGACTTGAACGGCGCGATGGCGTCGGCCGAGCAGACCCTCGAGCTCGACGGCGATTCGCCTGATGCGCACAATCTCATCGGGTACATCCATGCCGCCAACGGGAATCTCGACATGGCTCTGGAGCACTACCGCCAGGCCGTCGACCTCGACGAACACTACCTCGAGGCCATGCTCAATGCGGCCGAGCTCCTGATCCACCCGCTGGGGAGCTTTGCCGAGGCGATCCGCATCCTCGACCAGGCCCTCGAGAGCTGCCAGACGGCGGACGACATCGCCGATGCCTCCGTGCTCAAGGTCGACGCGCTGCTCCAGCAGGGCGACCGTGCGGCGGCCGCCGAGCTGCTGATCGGACTCCCCGAGGGGCCATTCGAGAACCAACAGCTCGACTTCCTGATCGGACGGGCTCACTTCGAGCTCGACCAGATCGACTCCGCTGCGAGCTTGATCGAGCGCGCGGCAGCAAGCTCCGACGCATCACCTGACGTGTTGTACTATCTCGGCCTGCTGCGTGATCGGCAGGGTCGCACGGACGAAGCGCCGCTTGCGTTTCTCAAGACTCGGCATCTCGACGGTCTTCTGCCGCGGCCGCCATGGTCGCCGTCACACGCTCGCTTCGAAAAGATCGTGCAGGCTGCGCTACGCGAGTTGCCGGCTGAGGTAGCCGAGCGCCTCGAAGGTAACCTGATCATGGTGACCGACCTGCCCGGCCTGGAGGTCGTTGCGGAGGGCGTCGACCCGCGCACCCCGCTCTTGCTCGACGAGATGGCCACGACGGCCGGTGGCAACGAACAGCGACGTCTGTTCGTATACCAACGCAACATCGAGCGGCTTATTCGTCAGCCGCTCGAGTTGCAGCAAGACGTGCTCGAAATTCTGAATCGTGAGCTCGAGGCGCATTTTAACAGGCCGAAGGACGAGTCCGGCACGACGAAGTTCTCGCCCAAGCGTCAAGGCTGAAGATCGGAACGCGCCCCGCCGAGCGCCTGCCACACCTGGCTCATGTCCGGGCGCACTGGCGCCTCGCAGTCGATGCGCTGGGCTAAAGCGCTCGACGGAAAGCTCACTCGGGCACAGTGGAGCATCACGCGGCGCGCCGTAACGACGCTTCCGTCGGGCAGCACTTTGCGCCGCTCTCCTTGATACAAAGGGTCACCGAAGAGTGGCGCACCGGCCTCGGCTGCGTGCACGCGGAGTTGATGCGTGCGGCCCGTTTCCGGCCTGAGCCGAAGAAGCGTGGCTTCGGGTGTGCGGGCCGCCACCTCATACCGTGTCAGGGCCTCACGCTCGCCGCGCCCTGGCCCTGCCAGGCGGCGCTTGGGGTTGCGCGGATCAATTGAAATCGGCCAACTCCACTCGCCCTGATCGGGGGACACTTCCCGAAGCGTAATGCCTATGTAGAGGCGGTGGTACGCCCCGGCACGCCTGGCGTCGAGAAGGTGCCGGTTCGCGTCACGGGTGAGTGCGAACGTCACGAGGCCACTGACTTGGGAGTCGAGCCGGGACGTGGCGTGCGCCTGCAGGTCGGGAAACCGATCGCGAACCCAATGCGCGAGACACTGTTCCGTCGAAGTCGGGGCCGTCGTGGGCAAGCCCGGCGGCTTGTGGACGATGAGCAGCTCCGCGTCGTGATGGATGATCTCCGGTTCGATGTCCCCGGTATCAGGCACCGAGGATCTCCACGGTGCCGACATCGCCGTCGAGGCGAACCAGATCGCCGTCACGGAGGGATCGAGTGGCATTCGTCACGTTGACGACGGCGGGCACCCCGTACTCTCTCAAGATGATCGCCGCATGAGAAAGAGGACCGCCGAGCTCGGTCACGACGCCAGACGCCGCAAGGAATAGTGGAGCCCAGCCAGTGTCTGCGGCCGCGACGACGAGCACCTCGCCCGGCTCGAAGTTCGCGGCTTGCGACGGATCGCGAAGGATGCGCACCCTGCCCTCTGCCACGCCGCGGCTTGCCGCCAGACCTCGGAGGCGCTTCGAGGTTGAAGTGGCGCCTGCGTCGTCTGGCGGGAACCCGACGAACGTGGCGGGCGGCTCTGGCAGCGCCTGGTTGCGTTCATGCTCCAACCGACGCCGCTGCACCCGGACCGCAACACGCTCGTTATCGTCGTAGAGAACGCGACGAACCTCGGCGAGGGTCAAGAAGAACGCCGCGTCCGGACCCGCTTCTGGCTCACGCGCTTCAATCCGGCGTGAGGCCTCGAGAGCGACACAACGAAACATGCCGAGCACCTCGACCACGTGACCGCGCAAGTGCTCGCGCATTCGGGTGAAGCGTCGCACCACTTCGAGCAGCTTCGTCACGGAAGGACGAAGCGGGAACGGAACGCTCTTCTTGAGCTTGCCCTCGGCCTCTTCGCGCGCGCGCCGTAAGTCCCGGTTCCGCTCGTCGAGGTCGGTCGTGCTATTGAGGTGCGCACGAAGCACCACGAACATGAGAGTGGGGTCTTCGGACCAGCGCGGCGCCGCAATTTCGGCTTCGCGGATGCCACGATACCCGTAGTCCTCGAGGAAGCGGCCCAACGCATCCTGCGTACCGCCGGCCGGCAACCCGGCCACCGTGAGCTCCGAGGGCTCCGCGACACGGATAAGCTCTGCTACTTCCGGCTCCTGGCGGGCCATCTGAGCGATCTGCCACAGGACGAAACCGGGGCGCGCGCTGTCCACGTCTTGCAGCCCCGACAGCAGCTCGCGGTAGAAGCCCGATCCATGGCCTTGGGCGACGGCGCGCAACAGGCCTGTCAACGCGAGCACCGCGGTGAGCAGGTTTGCGTACGCCGTCAGCATGATCGAGCCGGTCTCGTCCAACAGGTGCTCGACGTCGCCGAGCATCCGGTCGAGGCCGCTCGGCTCGAGAAGCCGTGGGTCTATCCCATGGATCCGCGTGCGCTCTTCTGAGAAATACGTTTCGAAGTCGTCGATGCGAGCTTGAAGCCGAAAGTTCTCCCGGGCGTATCGGGAAACGGTTTGCGGCAAGCGTAGAAAGAAGCCGGTCGAGCTTCGCTCGGCCACGATCTCGTCGAGCTCGGACGCGTATTGACCGCCGCCGAGCCGCACGAGAGTCGACGGATGAATCCACGGAAGCTGCGACATGATCGAGCTAAACTCAGTGAGATTGATGTAGATGCGTCCGCGGAAATCCCCCACGAGCTCCACGTCGCGCGGAACGGTGCAACCCATCGCGCCGAACGCCCGACGAAAACCGAGGTCGCTGAACTGGCTGAGGACGGACCAGGTAAACGGCGTGGCGACGCCGGGAAGCGCCTCTCCTACGTTTGCGTTGCTCCAGACGATCTTTCGCCGATCCCATGGCCTGTCGCGCCGCGAGCCCCGACGGTTGCGTGTACTCGGAACGACGATGGGGCGCGCTTGAAGAACGTACACCTGCTGTTCCGCTATCCCCCACTCGACGTCGCGGGCATCGCCGAAATGACTTTCGACTCTGATCGCGAGATCCCTCAGGTGCAGGAGCTGCTGCTCGCTCAGCGCCGGGCATTCGCGCTGCGCCGGGGCGACTGCCACCTCGCGGACGCCGCCAGAGGGTTCGAGCACGGTTTGTTGGGCTTTGTCGCCGAGGATCTGGTCGCGCAGCTGACCAGTGGCCTTGTCGACCCGGTAGGTGTCGGGCGTCACGCGACCGTCGACGACTGACGAACCGAGTCCATACGCGGCGTTGATGACAAGCTCCCCCGTATCACCGGTGAGCGGATTGACCGTAAAGAGAACGCCGGAGACCTCGGCCGGAACCATGGCCTGAATCACGACGCCGACCGAAACCGGGACGTCGTCGCCCAGCGTGCGCAAGTACGAAAGCACGCGCGGGCGAAAGAGGCCCGACCAGCAGAGCTGGATGGCATCGAGCACCTCGTCTTCGCGCGTCAGATTGAGCAGCGTCGAATGCATCCCGGCTGCGGACGCGCCCTCCTGGTCTTCGTGCATTGCGGATGAACGAACGGCAAAGCTGGTGGCGCCCTCGTCCGTCAAGGCGAGCAGCGCGTCGGTCACGCCGCGAACGACGTCCTGTGGAAGCGTCGCGGCGCGGACGCGCTCTGCAATCGACTGAAGGCGCGAATCGGGCACATACGGCGAGCGCAGAAGCGCCCTCGGGCGGTCCTCGATCTCCAGCACGCTCGAGAAGAATGAGTCGCCCACCCAGCCCGGCATCGCGTAGGCCGCCGGGACGGGAAAGCCAGCGCGGGCAAGCGCAGCCAGGCCGCGCGCCTTGCCACCATAGCCGGACGCTCTTCGAGGAACGACCGATTCGATTCGCTTCAATACACGCGGCATCCCGACGGGCTGGTTCTAGCGCACGCCTGGACGAGAGGCATGCGGGGGTCATGGACGGGAGGCGGCGGCAGCGCTATGAAGGCGCGGTGCCGGTGATAGACGACGATCATTTTCATGATCAATGTGGGGTGTTCGGGGTGTTTGGCGCCGAAGAGGCGTCGAATCTGGCGTACCTCGGCCTGCACTCCTTGCAGCATCGGGGGCAAGAAGCCGCAGGCATCGTTTCGAGCAACGGCGAGCAGCTCTTCGTCCATCGCGGCATGGGTTTGGTACAAGACGTCTTCACCACCGATCAGATCGACAAGCTGCCCGGTAGCAGCGCCATTGGTCACGTTCGGTACACCACGGCCGGCGGCAGCCACATCAAGAACGCGCAGCCGCTTGCGGTGGACTGCGGCCACGGCTCCATCGCCGTCGCCCACAATGGAAATCTAACCAACGGCCTTGCGCTGCGACATCAGCTCGAAAAGGACGGTTCGATCTTCTCGTCCGACAGCGACACCGAGGTGCTCGTTCACCTGATCGCACGCTCGAAAGCCGAGACCATGGTCAACCGTGTCGCGGATGCGCTGCATCAGGTCGAGGGCGCGTACTCGCTCGTCTTTCTGTCGCCCGATGAATTGGTGGCCGTGCGCGACCCGTACGGGTTCCGGCCGTTGTGCTTAGGCAAGCTCGATGACGCGTACCTCATCGCTTCGGAGCCACCGGCATTTCAGTTGATCGGTGCCGAATTCATCCGCGATATCGAACCCGGGGAGCTGGTCCTCATCAATGAGTCCGGGCTGCAGAGTCTTCGGCCGTTTCGTACCGGCGCCACGCGCCGATACATGTGCATCTTCGAGTACGTGTACTTCGCCCGGCCCGACGCCTCCTTCGACGGGATCAGCGTCTACGACGCACGCAAGCGCATGGGCCGCGCCCTTTTCGAGGACCAGCCCGTCGAAGCCGACATGGTGGTTCCGGTGCCGGACAGCGGCGTCGCGGCAGCTCTCGGATACGCCGAAGCCTCCGGCATCCCCTTCGAGCTTGGGCTGATCCGAAGCCACTACGTCGGCCGCACCTTCATCGAGCCCTCTCAATCGATTCGCCATTTCGGCGTTCGCCTCAAGCTACACCCGGTCCAAAGTCTCCTCAAAGGCAAGCGCGTCGCCGTGATCGACGACTCGATCGTGCGCGGCACGACCAGCCGCAAGATCGTCAAGATGATCCGCGACGCCGGTGCCAAGGAAGTCCATCTCCGAATCAGCTCCCCCCCCACGAGCTGGCCCTGCTTCTACGGCATCGACACGCCTACTTATCGCTCGATGGTTTGAAACGAGCGGTCGGAGGCGAAGGGTTTTGCAGCGCGTGTTTCAGCGGGCGGTACCCAATCCCGGTCACCGACGACGTAGGCCTGCGAAGACAGTTGCCCCTCGTCGGCGTCTGATCGCCGACACTGGCACTGATCGGAGAACGGCACGCGACGCACGTGCTCGCGCTCGGGAGCCCCGTCGCCACGGCTCCACACGTCGACACACGGCTAGGCGCCGACCCAATCGCTGTGCCGCACATCGCGAGCCGTTCTCCTATGTACAAGTCGACGTACGAAGGGGCACAGTGGGACGCAGCGGGTTTCCCATTGTCGTATGGAGGGGCACGAGGGAGCGCGATGCGCGGATCCAGCGGCGTAGCGAGTGACAAGCGGCCATGGAAGCA
>JAFDFW010000070.1 GCA_019309605.1 Deltaproteobacteria bacterium
GGAACCTAAACGTAGGCAAGACCCCTCACTTCCCTCGAATTTATTGGGGAAAGCTGCGTCAGCAGACGTCCTGAGAGGTAGTGAAAAGACGCATTCGGGACAGGATGTCCCAGATGCAGGCGCCGTTGTGACGATGTCTGATGTTCGTGCGTGCGCCAGGGCGCTCGTCCAACGTGTCGCCGAAGGTGGGGAGATCCCGATGGCGTCATTGCGCAAGCTTGCCGAGCTCGTGCAGCGCTCGGAGTTGGTTGCCGTTAGCCAACAGCTACTCGACGGGCCGCCTGAGTTTGCGCTCAGGCGGGCGATGGAGCTTGCGGGTTTGGTCTTGGCGGTAGTTGCTACCGATGAGCGCGAGGAAGAAAGGGAGGCGGCCAAGTGATGCGGAACGAGGCAAGGAAGCCGAAGTCCCGCATGATCTCGTTTCGGGTCGATGAGGACTACCTCAGTCGGCTCGATGCTCTGGCGCAGCAAACCAGCTATTCGCGCGCAGAGGTGCTTCGTCGATGCCTCGTCGGGGCTCCGCTCAAGAGCACCGTCGATGCCCAGGCGCTCACCGAGGTTGCGCGGGTGCGCGCCGACCTCAACCGCATCGGAGGCCTCCTCAAGCTCGCCATCCGAGAGGGCGTTTCTGACCCGTCCAGCCACAACAGACTAAACCTCGAGCTTCTTGACTCCATCCTTCAAGTCCGTCGGGCGGTGGAGCGTCTAGCAGGCCGTCGGTGATTGTCCGGCACCAACGTGCATCGGCAAGCAACAAGGGCTTTCGCCACCTTGCCCACTACATTCGGGGTCGAAGCGACAAGCCACGATCAACCTGGTTCCTGGCCGCCAATCTTCCCGGCGTGACCGGGCCCCGCGACCTCGAGCTCGCATGCCGACTCGTCGAGGCCGTGCACGCTCAGAACACCCGCGCGGGCAACAACCGCACGTATCACCTAGTCATCTCCCTTCACCCGGAAGACCGAAGCCTCAACGGGAACGAGCTCAGGCGTGTCGTGGAGGACCTGGTGGAGACCTTGGGCTTTTCCGGGCACCAGTACATTGCCGCCCGTCACAACGACAAAGACCACGAGCACGTTCATGTAGCCATCCACAAGATCCACCCGGAGACCTTTCGGATTCACTCGCCGGCGTGGGATCACCAGAAGCTTTTCACCGGGGGCCGTGTCCTCGAACTAGAGCTCGGACTCACGCCGCTTCGGTCGAGAGTACGCGCTCGTGAGAAAGTCCCGCAGAGGGCGGCGGACCACGAAGCCCACCACGGAATCGACAGCTTTGCTCGCTGGGCCAAAAACCAGCTAGGTCACGCACTTCGAGCCGGGCAGGTGCGGAGCTGGGACGATGTGCACGACGTCTGCGCCAGTCTTGGCGTGGTGCTTCGGCCGCATGGCAACGGCCTCGTCTTCGAGAATGTCGAGCAGGGCGTGCGCGTGAAGGCGTCGTTCGTCGGCCGCGAGCTCAGCAAGCCGCGCCTGTGCCAACGGTTCGGAGCCTTTCAGACAGCGCCCGCGCATCAGCTGGAAGCTGCAAGCACTGCGACCCGGCGATACTCCCCCGCCCCTCCCATCGCGCCGCAGGGCCTGTGGAAGGAATACGAGCAGAGCCTGATCCAAGCTCGTACGCAGCGCCAAGAGGCATGGGACAGCTACCGGCATGCTGCCGCGCGCGAGAGCCAGGAGCTCAAGCAGAAGTATCGCCGTCAGCGGAACGTCATCAACGCCTTACCCGTGTCAGCCCGCGATCGAGGCCAGCTTGTGCGACAACTCGCGCTTCGGCAGACCATGGAAACTCGAGCTCTGAGGCGAAAACTCGCGATCCAACGGAAAGCCATCCAGAAGACCTGGCACCCTGGCACGTGGCGTCATTTCGTCGCCAGTCGCGCCGCGCAGCGAGACGCCCGCGCGATTCGACTTCGAGAGCGACGAGAGCGGGAACGCGGCGGTTCCGAGCAAGAACGGGAGTTGTGAGATGCAAGGAGACGGAGTGGAGACGCAGATGGGCGAGCCAAACCCAGTCTAGCGGTGCGTCGCAAGTCGACATAACGAGCTAGTACCGCGAAATTCGGCGCTCATCGTTATCCCGATGGGCTAAGAGAGGCTTGTGCAGCGACGCGCTCGACCGGTGCGTGCCGGCCTCCCGCCTCTGCGCCGAGTCCGAGTCAGGTCTGCATCCCGAGAGGACACTCGTCCCCATCGACTTCAGCGATCTGTCGCTCGCCGCGCTGGACCAGGCGATCGAAATCGCGGGCGGCGCCGGGACTCACGTGGTCCACGCGATCACCCTTCGCGGTCAGTCACGCTTCAGCTGCCGGCGGAGCGCGTGTTCCCACTTCAGCACGCGCCTGCACTTCCCGGGTTTGGCCGGAGGAGGAGCGTCCGACCGGGTGGCGATGAACTGATAGAGCGGCCGTCGCTGCCGGTACCAGCGGTGCTTCGCGGGTCGATGACCACGGCCCGGCGTTCGGACCCGCAGCGTGGAGAGGAAGTGTCCCGTCTGCTCGTAGGCGCACGCATATCCACCCTCCGCGGCCGCGTCCTTGTTGCGCGGCCCGATGTCGAACACGACGTCCGGGCGAGGCAACGCCTGGGGGTGTCGACGTGACAGGTCGAAGTACCGCCGGACCGACACACGCAGACCCCCGCTGGTCGTGCGGAGGCCCGCCCGGTCCTTGACGCGCATGAGGTGTTGCGTGCTCAGCCCCCGGCGATCGACGACTTCCAACTTGCCGCGGTAGCGCTTTGCGAGGTTGAAGAACACCATCCCGGCCTGGCCGCTCAGCACGACCGCCTCGCCGTTCCGACGGATCAGGTCATCGACGATGCCGGTGAGCTCGCTCAAAAGCAGGATGTCCCGGGCGTGGACGGTGTTCGCCCGCTCGTGCCACGCATAGGTGAGGCCGCCGGCGTGCGACTGGATGGCGTCGTCGACCTGCCACGCCGACCAGATCGGGCGTCCGTACGAGCTCCGCATCGACAGCGTGACGAGGGCCAGCACGTTGATCGCGACGAGGCCGACCAACACGCCGCGCGCGACCAGCGCGCGGCCGGCCGCCAGCGCGCTCAGCACCCTCAGCACGAGGTAGACGAGCAGCGGCGCGACGTGGGCGACGAAACGGCCGTTGATCATCCAATCGCCCCCGGCGGTCACGATGAACCCGAGGTACGCGCCGGCAAGTAGAGGGGGCACCCAGTCACCGAGCGCCGGCGTGGACCGCTTTCGGACCGCGATGGCGAGCGATGCCACGAAGGCAGCGACGAGCACGACGGTGTGAGCCCGATCGAGCTGGGACTGCAGGTACAGGGCCCCGTCGAACACCGTCGCCCAGCTGAGGCTGACCTTGGCCGATACGGTCTGCGGCGCGAGCGCGCCGAAGTAGTGCCAGCGAAAGAGCGCGAGCAGTGCGAAGACCACGGCGTTGAGCAAGAGCAGCTCCGCGCAGCGCCGCAGCGGCCGGCGGAGCACGAGGTCGCGGGCCGTGGTGAGGCGCAGCGTCACGAGGACGACGGCGACGCCCACCAGCGTGCTCGCGCTGACGAGGAAGCTCTCGGGTCGGCACAGGACAAACGCCACCTGCGGGACGATCACGCCCACGGTCCACGGACTCACGTCGTGTTCGAGCGACTTGACGAAGGCGATCGTCACTTCGAGCAGAAGCCACGCGAAGAGCGGCGCGTCGAGCCCGCTGAGCGACCAGTACGCGAACAGCGGGGACGTGCTGGCGAAGAGGAAGAGCAGCGGGGTCGCCTCGAGGCCCGCGACATCGGCGAGCCGCTTCAGGCGAACGACGCAGATGACGAAGCAGGCGATCCCGAGCGCGTACGCCAGCGAGGGGAGCGACCCGCCGGTGGCGACGCGCAGAAGCGCAAGCACGACGGTGTGCAGCAAGCTCGAGCTCTGCTCGACGCGAACCCCGTTGTAGTTCGCGATCTCCCCGTATTCGGCCAGCGACCAGGCCGACCAGTAGGTGATGTAGCAGTCGTCGGAGCCCGTCGAGGAGAAGAGGACGACGGCCAACGCCGCGCCCACGCCAGCGGCGAGCAGCGCAGAGCCCAAGCCACGATGGCGCGCCACGATGGCGCGGATGTTGTCGAGACGCTCGAAACTGGTCGTCATTCCGCTCTCTTAGCCCATCGGGCTCATGCTGAGCGCCGAATTTCGCGGTACTAGTCAGGATGTAGCGACCGACTCCGATCGCAGACCGTAGTTTACGCTGCGAATCGGAGAAGACCGTAGCGCAGAGCCACATACGAAGGGAGCCGGTCATGTCGGAGCATAGCCAAAACAAAGGCCCTCTCCGTGCGCCTCGCCACGCGACATAACATCTAGTACCGCGAAATTCGGCGCTCATCGTTATCCCGATGGGCTAAGAGACCGGCAAACAAGCGCGGTCCGAGCGCTATGTTTGCATCCCGAAGGGCGGGAAACGGCGTGGTCGAGACCGAGCGGATACAGCTATCCAGTTGCTCGAGCCTCCAAGGCGAGCGCGGTCAACAAGCCCAGGCGTCGTCGAGCTCAGGGGGTGCCCGGGCAGGCGCGAGCTGGACTGGGTCTGAGGGAAGACCGAGATGACGGAGGATTCGTCGGATGGCGCTCGAGAGCAGGATAGCGGCCACGAACCGGAGGCGCCCACCGCAATCGGGGCATTCGAGCACGTCGATGTCGAGCCCGCGCCGCATGAGCTCAGCCCAGGTGCGATTGTGCGAATCGATGACCTTCTTCGGAATGCTTGCGGATGATGCTTTCTCAACTTGTGGCCGCCCGAAGTCCACGACCTCGCGACGCCACTTCGCGTTCGAAGCGAGCACGCCGTGATAGACGATGAGGTTCACGTACGGGCGGGGAGTCAGCGCAGCGAGCTTTTCGAGGAGCTCCAGCGGCTGAAGGGCGATGTGGCTCGTCCCATCCCGCCATGGCGTCTTGAGCCGCACCAGCACGTTTCCATCCGGCCCAAAGGACAAGCGGTCCTCCGCGACGGGCGGCCGTAGGAGATATCGGCAAAGGCGCTCGAGCTTGCGGCGGTTCTTGGCGCGGACGGAGGTGTTGGCGTGAAGGTCGAAACCACCGAGGCGGGCTTGTCGCCGACCTTTCGAGGAAGCGGGCTTCGTCGTCGACGCGTCTCCGAGGCGGAGCACCCTTGCACCTGCGCGTCGTCCCGTGGCGACCCGTTGACGGACGGACGCAGCGTAGAGCGCGTGCAATGGCGGAGCCTCCTGTTCGTCGAGGCCCTCGTCGGGCTCGTTCGACAACAAGCCCCGGCGCACGAGCAGGCGTACGACTCGGCCTCGAACAAGGCCGAGGAGCGCTTCGACTTCCTCGTCGGTGGGCGCTTTGGCGGCTGCGAAGGAGAGCAAGCCGTCCGGCTCTCGCACGAAGACCCCGTCGAGCGCGAGCGTGTGGAAGTGCACGTTCAAGTTGAGCGCGCCGCCGAAGCGCTGGATGACGGTCACCGTACCGGTGCGGCCATCGCGGTGGCCCGATGCGCTGGCCCGCCTGCGGTAGAAGCCCTGCAGCGCACGCGTGTAGACCGCGAGCACCGCGCGACAGAGGCGGTGATCCCAGGCAAGCCGATAGCGAAGCTCAAAGGGAAGGCTCAGGACCCACTGCCGAACCGGGGCGCGTGGGAGCACCTGGTCGATGAGATGCGCCGCACGCTCCGTCATCCGGCGCCCGCCGCAGCTTGGGCAGAAGCCTCGGCCTTTGCACGAGAACGCAACCAACCGATCGGTACCGCAGCCCGTACACCGAAAGCGGGCGAAGCCATGCGCGAGCACGCCGCAGCGAACGAATCGCTGAAACTCTCGCTTTACGAACAAAGGGGCGCCTCGCTGTTCGTCGTGTCGGTCGAGCTCCCAGACGAAGGTCCGCAGGTGCTCGCGCACCACACGGTGAAGCACCCCATGCTCGGGGGCGCGACGCACGTACGATCGAGAAATCGCCTCGCTCGTGGCCGCGGCGCAAACCTCCACGACCGGAGAACACCATCAAGACTCGTGCCGCAGTCCGCCCCTGCGTTTTCAAAGTGTTTCACATCGATCGCGCTGAAGTGAAGTGGCGAACGGCGCCGAAACGCTGGCGGCCGCCACCCTTGGCAAGTGCGTGGCTTTGCTCTCGCTGAGCCCCCGCTGCGAATAAGCCGAAGGCGTTGAGCGCGGCAAGCGGGGATTGGGGACATCTTCGATGTCATACAATCCCACATCTTGCCCTGCCCAACTGCGTCAACATCGGTGTACGAAGCGCAACCGTACGCAACGGAGCGCAACAATTGGATCGATCGTGCAATCGGCCGCGGGTGCCACGCCACTCCGCGCAAGAACGTGCAACACCACGCAACGCACTGGTCGATTTCTTTCGCAGAGCGCCAGAAACAGAAGTTTCTGTGACCTAGCTTACCGGATCCCGCGCAACATTTTGGGGGGGGAAAACCGATAACAGGGTGTAGGGGGAAAATGCCCAGAACAACACTACCAGGTCCGCAGGCACTACAAGGTGCGCCACCTCGCGTCTACTTCTCGTGTCATCGAGATGCGATCGAGGGCTATCTACGCCTCGGCTATCACATCAAGGAAGTATGGCGGGCCTACCGCGATGCCAGCCCGCCGTACCCAGGTTGCTACACGTCGTTCTACAGGCAGGTCCGAAAACATGGCCTCGGACCGAACGAGCCCGCAGGTGAGCTCGGAGTTCTGGCCAAGCCGGACATCAGCGATCGGCCGCAGCGCGCGTCCACCGCGTCGACGTCCAGTATTGAGTACGTCAGGAACAGCCTCCGCCGAAATCTTCCCAAGCTGGAGCTCGAATGAGGGCGCCATCTTCGCATTTCGGCTCAGCCGACAGGAGTGAGCCATGAGCGAGTTTCATTGCGTCATTCAGGCAAAAGGCGGAATCGGAAAATCGTTGGTCGCCTCTTGGTTCGCGCAGTACCTGCGATCGCGAACCGACGATCCGTTGTGCGTCGAGTGCGACGCGTCGAACAAGACCTTGTCTCGGTATTCCGGACTTCGCGTCCAGCGCATCGATCTCTTGGATGAGGACCGGCGAATCAATCGCAGACGCTTCGATGAGCTTCTCGAGATCCTGCTCGAGGACGAGGAGAAGGCGGTGGTGGTCGACAACGGCCAAGGCAGCTTCGAGCCTTTGGCCCAGTACCTCCTCGAAATGGATGCCGTCCGTCAGTTGAAGGCCGCCGGCCGCCAGACGTTCCTTCACTGCGTCGTGACCGGTGGTCAGCACGGCCCCTCGACACTGGCGGGGCTCGCGACGGTCGCGAAGTTTCTGGTCGAGGATTCGACTCTCGTCGTCTGGCAGAACGAGCACTTCGGGTCCGTCGACGTTGAGCGCGCCAGGGAGCTCACGCAGACGTGCTCCGACCGGTTGATAGGACCTGTCGTCATGGTTCGCCGGGGACATACGTTTCAGGAAGACGTTCAAGAGATGCTCAGTCGGTTCATGACGTTCGACGAAGCAATCGCCAGCGATCACTTCAGGACGCCGGCCAAGTCCCGGCTTTCGATTGTGAGAACAGACCTGTTTACGGAGATCGAACATGCGCTCGATGGAGCCTAGAAACCGACGCCCGCTGCTGACGGATGAAGACAAGAAGGAGATCGCGGCGCAGGTGGCCAAGGAATGCGGGCGCTTGATTCCTCAGGATGATCCTTTGTTCGATTTGGTGGTCGTCAACGAATGCGTGCTTCGGCGCACGGCCGAGAAGGTTGGTGACCGATTGACGTCATCTCTCGTGGGAGAGCTCGACCGGATGCTTTCGGCTCACCTCGACCATGCGGGTGAGGAGCTGTCTCGCGCCGTCGAGGCAAGGGTCCGCGGGTTTGTGAAGCTCTACGCCGTGGCCGAGACGCGACTCGATCGTCGCGCGCAGCAATGGCTGTTCGGAATCGCCGCGCTCGGCATCTTGATCATGGCCTTGGCGTCTGGCCTGGTGGGGTGGCCTTTCTAGTGACCATGCGTAGTCCGGCGCCAGAAACAGATGAGCCCACGGCGGTTGCAAGGGCAGATTCGCCCCTGCTGACAAGGGATGAGGCGGCGGGGTATTGTCGGGTCTCGCTTCGGACCTTCGATCGGCAAGTCGCGTCGGAGGTTCCTCGAGTGCGGATTGGGTGTCGCTGCTTGTATGACAGGAAAGATATCGATCGATGGCTGGAAAGACACAAGGTTGGAAACTTCATAAGCACCCCGAGTCGGGGGTCTACCGGGTTCGGTTCCGCATGGGCGGGAAGCGTTACCATCGATCCACTGGCAAGACGGATCGCGCAGAGGCTCAGAGCGCGGCAGCCCGACTCGTTCGAGCATTTCATTCCGCACTTTCACAGCGCTGACCGACTCTGTTCCGAGCGTTGCCTGCGCGACTACATGCGCAAGCGGCTCGAGGAGGTGAAGGCACGGACCGTTCAAAAGGAGCTTTCGGCGCTCCGTCGTCTGCTCACCTGGATGGTGGAGGGCGGGCTCGTACACGAAGCCCCCGCGATGCCGAAGCTTCCGCGGCGTGCGACCGGGACCGCCCACCCGAGCGGGCGGCGAAAACGAATCGACCTCTCGCCCGAGGAGATGGATGCCATCGTCCGCTCGCTTCCCGAGCGCACCCGCGACGGCCAACCCCTTCGGGCATATTTCGAGATCATGCGAGAAACCGGCCTCCGGCCGGGAACGCTTCAGCGACTTCGTGCTCCGGACGACTATCTGCCGGGATCCCAGTTCCTGCGGATTCGGGCAGAGGCGGACAAGGCCAGGTATGCGCGCGAGTTGCCGTTGTCCGCACGTGCACGCGAAGTGCTCGACGAGATGTGTCCCGCCGAGGGAATCATCTTCCCCAAGTTTGCTTGGCGTTACCCGCTTCGCACCGCAGCCCTTGCCGGCGGCTTAGAGCCCGACCGCGCGTCGAAGGTCAAGCCGTACGACTTTCGGCACAGCGTCGCGATCGAGCTCACCGAGCGTTCAGGGAACCTTCTCGGTGTCGGCTACCTGCTCGGACATCGTCACGCGACGACTACCAATCAGTACGTTCATGCGCGCCGTCGAGCGGCCGAGTCCGTTCTTCTGGGACAGAATTTGGGACACATTGAAAGTGGTTTCGAGGTACCCAAGAACGCCGCACGCGTTAACTTCCCGAAATCACATCAGTGCGAGGAACAGGACTCGAACCTGCACGTCCTAAGGACACTGGAACCTAAACGGACCCAAGGCACCCCGCTTTCTGCGAATTTATTGGGGAAAGATGCGTCAGCAGACGTCCTCAGAGGTAGTGAAAAGACGCATTCGGGACAGGATGTCCCAGAAGCAAGCGACGTGGCGACGATGTCTGAGGTGCGCGAGTGCGCAAGGGCGCTCGTGCAGCGCGTCGCGGAGGGTGGCGAGATCCCGATCGCTTCGCTGCGCGACCTCGCCGACCGCGTGTTGCGATCGGAGTTGGTTGCCGTCAGTCAACAACTCCTCGATGGGCTGCCTGAGTTCGCGCTCAGGCGCGCGATGGAGCTTGCAGGCTTGATCTTGGCTTCAGTGGCTACCGATGAGCGCGAGGCAGAAGAGGAGGCGGCCAAGTGAGACGGGTCGAGGCAAATTGCGGCACGGGGCTGTCAGACGGGACGATCCGCCCAATATCCGGGTCGGCGCTTCAAGTGCGCCACCGCAAAGATGGTCACGGTGTCCGAGTCAGAGTCGTATCGATAGATGAGCCCAAACGGAAACCGGTGCATGAGGTACCGACGATAGGGTTCGTCGACGAAAGGCCAACTTTCTGAACTGTCGAGAATGTGGTCAATAGCGACTTCGAGCTTCTGTGCGAAGTTCCTGGCAGCAGGAGTTGAGCGGGCTTCGTACCAGAGCCGCGCGCGACGAGCTTCGTCGGCGGCTTCCGGATGGATGATGAGCGCGGGTCGCGGGCTCACGTGCCGAGCATGACGCGACGGGCCTCAGCCCAAGTCAGCCCTCGAACCTGCCCCGTTTCGAGCTCCCGAGCGCGCTTGTGTACCTCATCGATCCAGGCTTTTTCGACATCCGCTTCATCGCTCTCGTCCAGACTGTCGATCAACGAGGACACCAAGCGAGCGCGTTGGCGGACGGGAAGCTTCATCGCCTCCTCGAGCAGCTTCTTCGCTTCATCTGTCACGCCCCGAGTATGCCTGATCTGGTGGGCTGCTGCTACCGTCGCTTCTCGGGCGACCAAGCCCGTCTCGAACGCAAACACTCTTGGAGCGGCTACCGACACACCGCCACCAGCGAGCGCCGACGGCTCCAGGGCAAGTACCGGCGCCAGCGAGCCTTGATCGCAGCGCTACCCATCTCGAGCACCGACAAGAAACGCCTTTCGCAACAACTCTCATTGCGCCTTGAAACGTTCCCACGTTCGAATTGACGCCTTGAAACGTTCCCACGTTCGAATTGAGGAAACGGGGCGGAGTACGGACCGATACCCAGGCATGACCTTGCCGCGACGCGTCCTACCCGCTCAGACCTACCTCGTGACCCGACGCTGCATCGGCCGCCGCTTCTTGCTCCGTCCCGATGACGCCCTCAACAACGTGTTTGTCTACTGTCTGGGTCTTGCGGCAACAAAATACGGGGTGGAGGTCCATGCGCTGGGCGCGATGAGCAATCACTATCACCTCGTGCTGACCGACGTCGAAGGGGTGCTCCCCGACTTCATGGCTTGGCTCAACCGACAGCTTGCCAAATGCATCAAGCGTCTTCGGGGCTGGGATGAAGTGGTGTGGGAGCCGAACGTAACCTACAGCGCGGTCGAGCTCGCCGGTCCCACCGAAGTGCTCGACAAAGTCGCCTACACGCTCCTCAATCCCGTGAGTGCGGGGTTGGTGCGCTCGCCGGAGCGCTGGCCTGGGGCGTTGAGCACGCTGCAAACCCTGCAAACGGGCACCATGAAAGCCAAGCATCCAGGGATCTGGTTCAAGGACCACGCACCCAAGGGAGCAAGCCTGGCACTCACCATGCCGCCGTGCTTTGCGGACCGGGTCGACTACATCCAGGCCCTCAGGGCGCTGCTCACAAGCCGCCTATCGCAAGTACGCGCCGAGCTTCGCCGCCAAGGCCGGGGCTTTGTCGGCCGCACGCGCGTCCGAAAGACGGTCGTGACCGACCAACCAACGACCAAGAAGCCGCGGTTTGAACGCAACCCCACGTTCTCTGCACTCACCCGTGGAGCCTGGCGTGCCGCGGTGAAAAAGCTCCGCGCCTTCCGCCTCGCTTACCGCGAAGCCTACCGGGCATGGCGAAGTGGAGCGCGTGACATTGCCTTCCCGGCCGGCACTTGGTGGGTCGTTCGCTGCGCCGGGGCGGCAGCCGCGACGTAGCGAGCATCGCAGGCCAGCTTCAACGCGCACGTGTCGGTCTCTCAACGACCGATCGGAATAGCTGTGCCCAGAATCGAAGATGCGGGCCAGGCACGAGCCCAAGCGGCACGCTTGGCGCGCGAAGCGGGCTGAGTGCACCCCAGCGTGGCCGGCCGCCCGACACCCGATGCGCAGCAACACGTGGGGCCACGCTTCAACGTGGGACTGACGGATCCCCACAAATCAAGCGGACGAGAAGGCGATAGGAAAACGGAGGATCGCTTGAGCCCAGGCGTGGGCTGTGATCGAGGAAAGCAGGCGAAGCCGAAAGGCCATCGCGCCGAGTCTGGGCAATGAGAAAACGCGCCGGTGTTTGACGGTATTGGCTTGGAGTCGGGGATGGATTTGTTGCTGGTCGGCCATCAAGCCGAGCACAGTCGCGACAAAGCCCGCCAAGGCGGCAAGCAAACACAGGACTTCAATGCGCTGCGGGTGACGGCTTCGGGTGTGTGAAAGACCGAGGCCTAGCTTGATGTTCTTGGCGTCACGAAAGGATTCTTCGCATTGCATGCGCGATTTGTAGAGCGCGACGATGTCCGATGCATTGCGCTCGTGTAACGAAGTGACCAAGACCCAGGCGGTGCGCGCTCGTCGCTTGTATCGATAGTGAAAAATGGATTTGTAACCCGCCCCTGAATGCAAACCGCGGCGGTGGGAGATGCCCTTGTTTCGCTGGCGCACGACGACGACGCTCGCTTCGTACGGATGTTGTTTGGTGACGGTGCACAGGCCCAAATGTTGCGGCTCTTCGCACCGTCGAGGATGAAGCTGAGAGACTTTGCACTGGGTTTTGTCAGGCTGTTGTAGCCTCACGTTCGAGGCCAAGCGTCCGACGAAGTCCCAGCCAAGTTTGCGAATCTGGGCAAACCAAGGGCCCATAAACCCGGCGTCGGCAATCACAATCGGGGTGCAATCCGGCGGCAAGATGTGTGACAACGCTTCAAGGAAACGACGCTGCACTTTCGGCGTGGCGACGCACTTTTTCGGATGCACTTGCTGGTAGATGATCTGCGCTCGACCTTGGCAGGGAATCGAAGCGACCAGCGCCCAATGCGTCAGCGTGACGACGGTCCAGTCCACCAGCACGACCGGACGCGGCGTGCGAATCACGGTTCGGCATAAGCTTTGATAAATACGAGGGAGCTCCGCGTGCAATCGTGGGTTGCCCACAAACCGGTCGACGCGTTTGATGCGGTGCTTGGCGCACGTCGCGGACTCCAAATCCCTTCCGAGCGCCGTGAGCCACCCTCGGCCCTTGCGAACCAAGGTCAGCGTCAGCTCGCAAAGCAAACGACGCCGGTAGGCATGCATCCATTGAAATTGCCGGTCCAGTTGTGCCAGGATCGTCGTGTCCGTGCGCATCGGTGCCTCCGTTCGGTTTGTCACTTCACGGATCGCCTTTGCGCGCGGATATCTCAACTCATCGGCACAACCGATCGACTTCGCTCACCTT
>JAFDFW010000527.1 GCA_019309605.1 Deltaproteobacteria bacterium
CGGGACCGATGCGTGACTGAGCCCAGCCGGTGGCGAGAGCCGGGATGCCGACCGCCAGAGCAGCACTCAAGTAGAGAAAAACAGATTCCAATTCCATATCACTCTCTCCTCTTCTCAGAAGCGCTTTCGTGCGCGGACCAATGTCGAAACGGCCGGTACTGCGAACCGCCCGGGCTGTAGAACTGTCCAAAGAACTCCACATAGTGAAGTCGCAGCATGTGAATCGTAGGGCTGAATACGCCGAGGACGAAGTTGAGTAGATGAAAGACGAGGGCGAAGAGGACGCCCACCCAGACGGGACCGAATGCACCGACCATTCGATTCGCGACGATGGCCATCATGACCGATGCCGTGCCGACCGCCATGATGCGCGCGTACGAAAGCACGTTGCCAAGCGTGGACACCAATTCGATAGGCGCGAGTACCCCTTCGCCGATGATCAAAATCGGAAGTGAGACGAGCGCGGTGATGGCCAGGGGCGTGAAAAAGCGCTTGGGAAGCATGCCGAACGCTGCCATGAGCGACAATGCGATGAGAACGACCATCGCAGCCGCCATGCCCTTTCCGATTGCCCGTCGTTTGTTTCCCCGAAACATTTTGACGGCTCCCACGAGCAGCCCAATGACGATGTGAACGATACCCAGCGCGAGGGCGAAGCCTAGGAAGGGGAAGAACGCTTCTTCGCGATTGAAGATGATCGGATGGAGCCCGATCCGGTGTCCGAGGTCCCCGAAGAGCTCTCCGTACAAGAACCCGAATATGATCGTGAACAATGAGCACGCGAGGCCGATCTCCGTGATCGAGCGCAGCTTGGTGTCGGGCTGTGACCGAATGCGCAAGATCAGCGCGATGATCCCAAGCATCGTTCCGTACCCGATGTCGCCCAGCACGACCCCAAAGAACATCGGGAAGAACACCGCCACGAACGGCGTTGGATCGACGGTGCCGTACTTCGGGAGAGGCATCATTCCCGTAATGGCTTCGAATGGGCGAAACAGACGAGGGTTCTTGAGGACGACCGGTACGGTGTCGCCGGCCCACTCCTCCGAAGATACAGTCTCGATCTCGACCTGGTTGCCGAATGACTTTCCGAGTTGACGGTCCAGCTCGGGGCGCGCTGTGCTCGGGAGCCAACCTTCGAGGATGAATGCACGCGGCGTCACGAGCGCCTGTTCCGTGGCCTCGATGGTCGCCAGGTGATCTCGCACGCTGGCTTGAATCCGTGCAAGGTCGCGTCCCCGCTCTCCGGCGATACGCTTGCGCTCTCGCTCGATCGCCGCAAGTTCGCCCGGAAGCTTTTCGAGGCGAGCTTGCATGCGTTGGATCGTCGAGCCGACGCTCTCTTCTTCGAATTGGTCGGGGAGGGAGAGGCTTTGCACCCCCGCTTCGCTGAGTAGTTGCTCGGCTTTCATGGCGTCAGCCGACGGCACGGCGAGGAGCATTGCAGACTCGCCCGACTCCGACGGCTGGTTCAGTAGCTCGAAGCCGTCACCGAGCGCCTGGCGAAACGCGGCACGCATCCGGCGGAGCTCCTCTTCGCCGTCCTCTTTCAGGACCAGATAGAAGACGCGAATGCCGTCGAGGTCCAGACCGGACTCGCCGATCTTTCGAAACGCTCCGAAGAATGGACGGAACTTCAGGATGAGAGCTCGCTCTTCTTCGAGTCCTTGGCGCTGTTCGGCCAGCGCCTCGACCTCTCTGCGGCATCTCCCCGCGACCAACGCGGCGTGGGGTAGATCGAGGTCATGGGCCGCCTTTGCCGGGCTTGGCGTTTCCCCGAGAAGCTCGATCGCGGCGTCGACATCTTTGACGATTTTGCGAATGCCACGAACGTGACGTTCCTGCTCCGGCGTGAGCCCAAGAAGACTCATGGACTCGGTTTCGGCGGGTTCGACCAGCTGTACCAAGCCGAGGTCCTGCACGCGCCCCAAGACCGCTTGAAGCTGCTCCTTCGGGCCGAGCATTCGGATACGGGACATGTTCAGGATCAACGAGGACCTCCCGAGTCGGGTCGACCAACTAGAAGGTCGGCGACGTGATGGGCGAGCTCCGTGAGCTTGGCATCGTCGAGCTCGTCCAGCCGTTTGGTTTCCAGCCGGGACCGTTCTCGAATCGATGTGATGGAGTGGGCTCGTTCGAGCGCGACTCGCTCGCGCAGCTCACCATCTTCGCCTTCTAGCTGCAACTCGAACTGTTTGACGCGGTCGTCCGCGGCCACTGTGGCCGCTTCAACGAGCTCCTTTGCTTTTTGCCTCGTGTCTTTGAGCATGGCCTCCAGCTCGATTTCCGTTTCGAGGAGGCGACTGAGCTTGCTCGTCGCCTCGGAGGTATCCTGTTGGCTGTCGTCTTTTCTCTTGGTTGCCATGTCCAACTGCCCGCCAAGAAACTACCAGAAGGAAGGCGTTCAGTGTCGCCGTTAATGGACCTAGGGTCGGCGCCTTAGGCCCAACAAGAGCGCACCGCTCAAGGTGACAGCGCCCGCCGTCCAAAATGCGACGTCGTAGCTCCATTCGGCGGCGACCAGGCCGAGGGTATACGCAAAAAATGCGTGCCCTCCGTTGAATGCGCCATGGATGATCGAAACGACCATGCCCCGGGAAGATGCGTCTGCACGTTCGATCGCGAGGGCAGTCACGGCGGGGTAGGCGATTCCGTGTCCAAGGCCCATCATGGCGCCAACCGCGAACAGATGATCTGGCCCAAGAAAACCAAGCATCGGGGGCACGGTGGAGTACAAACAAAACGCAACGATCGAAGAGCGAAGCACACCGAACCGATCGATCAGACCCCCACCGATGAGCCGCACCGCGAGCGCGACGATCGCGAACCCGATGAAGAAGCTCCGCAGCTCCGTCACGCCGAGC
>JAFDFW010000071.1 GCA_019309605.1 Deltaproteobacteria bacterium
ATGCTCTTGCCGCTGTCGTACGCGTCGATTCTCGGTGGCACCTGCACCCTGATCGGCACGAGCACGAACCTGGTGGTCGCAGGTCTCGCCAAAGAGTGGGACCCGACGATCAAGTTCGAGATGTTCGAAATCGCTCAGCTCGGCATCCCTGCCCTGGCCATCGGAATGCTGTTCATCGTCATCACTTCGCAATGGCTGCTCAAGGATCGCCAAGGCGCAATGCAAGAGTTCGGCAAGGCGCGCGAGTACACCATTGCGATGCGCGTGGAGAAGGGCTCGCCGGTCATCGGTGACAGCATCGAGGAAGCGGGGCTCCGCTCGCTCCGAGGCGTCTACCTGTACGAAATCGAGCGCGCAGGCCGGATCCTTGCGGCGGTTCCGCCTTCGACGGTGCTGCGCGAAGGCGATCGGCTGCACTTCACGGGGGTCGTGGACTCGGTGGTCGACTTGCGGAAGCAGCGCATCGTTCCCGACACCGATCAGGTCGACAAGATCACCGCGCGGCGCGACCGACGGCTGGTCGAGGCCGTGGTGGGCGCCCATTCGGCGCTAATCGGGCAAACCATCCGTCTGAGCCGCTTTCGTACGATCTACGATGCTGCGATTCTGGCCGTTCATCGGCAGGGCGTGCGCGTGACCGAGACCAAGGTCGGCGACATCCGGATGCAGGCGGGCGACGTGCTTCTCATCGAGTCTCACCCCGACTTCGCACACGCCCGTCAGAAGGACCCCAACTTCGTCCTGATCGCCGAGGTCGAAGACAGTGCTCCGCCACGGCATGACCGCGCATGGTTGGCCGCAGTGATTCTATTCCTGATGGTCCTCGTCAACGCCACAGGCAGCATGAATCTGATGGTCGCGTCACTGGCCGCGGCTGGCGCGATGCTGTTGACGCGCTGCCTTACCGGCGAGCAGGCACGACGCTCGTTGGACTGGACTGTGCTCATCGCGATCGCCGCGGCATTCGGAATCGCCATCGCGATCCAGAAGAGCGGTGCGGCGGAGGTCCTGGCGGCGAGGCTCATCGACTTGGCGGCGCCGTTTGGGAGCGTGGGCTTGCTCGTGGCGCTCTACGTGATCACCGCTGTGCTGGCGGGGCTCGTGACGACAAAGGCGTCCGCCGCACTGATGTTCCCCATCGCCGCTACTGCCGCGGAAGCCCAAGGCATCGGTCTGCTGCCGATCAGCTACATGACCATGATCGCAGCTGCGACCGCGTTCTCTACGCCGATCGGCTTCCAAACGAACCTGATGGTGTATGGCCCGGGCGGTTACAAGTACACCGACTTCCTCCGGCTGGGCTTACCGCTCCAAGTGCTGGTGGGGATCAGCACGGTCACCATCATCGCTCTGCTGTGGCTCTGAGCGCAGATGCCTCGCTTTCCCGACGTTTCCAAGCATGCCCACTCGGTCTCGGCCCGGGTGTACAGCGGCCTCGAGCAGCGCGCCCTCGCGAAGAACGAGCAAATCTACCGGCTGCACGTCGGTGACACCTACCGCGACCCGGTGGCGGCGGCCCGAGCGGAGCACCAGCTCAGCGCTGAGCACCCAGGCCTCCACAAATACGCGCCAGTTCACGGAGAGCCGAGCCTAATCGACGCCTTCATCGCCAACGTCCAGCGCCGCCACGGTGAAACGCTGAACCCGGACCTCGTCCAGGTCATGTCGGGTGCGACCGCGGGCCTGAGCATCGTCTGTCAGGTCTTGCTCGAGCCGGGCGACGAGGTGCTGCTGCCCTCCCCGTTTTGGCCGCTCAGCCGGGGAATCATCGCAACGAAGGGGGCGGTGCCGGTGCAGGTTCCGTTTTACACGCGCTTCGATGAGCCCGGCTTCGATGCCGAGGCGGTTCTCGAAAGCGCGGTGACCGAGCGCACGGCCGCGCTCTACATCAACACGCCCAATAACCCGAGCGGACGCGTCCTTCCGGACGCCACCATCGGCGCCATGATGCGCGTCGCCAAACGCCACGACCTGTGGGTGCTCTGCGACGAGGCGTACGAAGAGATCTACTTCGACCGCGAGCCGCCCGACGCGGTGTGGAGGCGCGCCGACACCCGCGACCGCGCCATCGCGTTCCACACGCTCTCGAAGACTTACGGATTCGCCGGAGCACGGGTGGGATTCACCCACGGACCCGAAGACGTCATGGACGCCATTCGAGGCATGCAGACTTTCCACACCTATTGCGCGCCTCGCCCCATGCAATTCGGTGCGGTCGGAGCGCTACACTATGGCGACGCGTGGGTAGAAGACAGCCGATCGCTCTATCGCGACGCCGGATACGAGGCAGCAGACGCGCTCGGCGTTGGCCGACCCGAGGGCGGAACGTTCCTTTTCATCGATGTGAGCGAACAACTCGACCCCGGGGCTTCGGACTGCAGCGCGTTCTTGGAACGCTGCGCCGACGCGGGCGTGCTGCTCACCCCTGGACAATCGTGCGGCGCCGACTACGCGAAGTGGGTCCGGCTGTGCTTCACGTCGGTTCCCCCGGATCAGCTTGCCGCGGCTCTCGGGAAGCTGACGCCTCTTTTTCGAACATCAATCGCTTGAACCAGGCGTCGACCGAGGTCGAGCCCGGGCCGGTGAGCGTGAGACATGCGTAGACCGCCGCATAGAGCAACGGAAGCTCCTTCACCGCCCAAGGGTCAGCAAAGTGATGCGCGAACGCGGCGACCATCATCGCGATGAAGAGCGTCATGGATGCGAAGCGGCCGAACAGGCCGAGTAGCAGTAAGATCGAACAGCCGAGCTCGGCAAAGAGGGTCAGCATGGCGCTCATCTCGGTGCCGACGTTCAGTGGATCGGGAAAGGTCTGGACAAGCGTCTCGTACTCCAACGCTTTGGGAATCCCGTGGCTCAGCATCAGCAAGGACACCGAAATCCGAAGCAAGAAGACCCCGTTTTCGGCCAAGGTTCGTCGCATGGGGAGCGTTATATTACATTGAATCTGTGGGGCCATGTCCAACATGCGTTTCGATGCCTTTGTCGGGATACGAGGCGAGTCCGGGCGTCGAGGTCGAGCTGTGCTCGCAATGCCGCGGGCTCTTCCTCGACCGAAGTGAGATCCGCGAGCTGGTCGGCCGCGGGTCGCTCGCCAAGGCCACCGAAGTCGTGCCGGTATCGCTCGGGGAAGAGGTCGGCATGCGATGCCCGAAGTGCATCGATCCGGCGATGCAGCCGCTGCGCGTCAAAGGCGCCACCGAAGTCGGCTCTTGGCAGTGCCGTGCCTGTGGCGGCATGTGGCTGGGTGACGGGGCGTTCTTCGAGCTAGCGCGCGCACTTCGCACTTCGCTGCCGGTGCCGCGAGTCCTGGCGCCGCTGACGGCCAGTCACTCGCCGCCCGTCTTCACAGGCTCAGGCCTCACACACAGCCGCAGTGCGTACGACCAAGGGGCCGAGAACCTCATCGCGGTCCCGCTGGTGATGTTGTTGAGCTGGCTCTTCTGCTCGAGCGACTTGGGACGCTTCATGGCATCTCTCGTCGGCATGCCTTTTCACGAGCTCGGCCACGCGGTAGGGTCGTGGCTCAGCAGCCGAATCGCCATTCCATTGCCATTCTTCACGTTTTGGTACGACGACCAGTCCGTACTGATGGGCCTGCTCGTGGCCGGCATTCTCGGCTGGCTGCTGTTCCACACCTACCGCGAGAAGAACTGGTTCATGCTCGGCAGTGCCTCCGTGGTGTTGCTGGCATGGGCCGTAATCACATTCCTCATCCCGCCTTCGCGTACTTTGATGTGGCAGATCCTCTCCGGCGCACTCGGCGAAATTGTATTCGGCGCCTTCATCCTGATCGCCTTCCACTTCCCGCTCCCCGACCGGTTGCGTTGGGACTTCTGGCGATGGATCGCGCTGATCCCCGCCTCCATCTGCTTCACGCAAGCACTAGTCCTGTGGCGCGCAGCATCGGTCGACCTCCGCAAACTGCCGTGGGGCTCCGCGATCGGCAGCGATAGCGACGGCGATATGAACCGTCTGGTGCGCCACTTCGACTGGACCGCCGCGGACCTAGCGGCCTTCTACCTAAACGTCGCCTACCTAGGCCTTACCGCCCTGGCAGTGGCCTACGCCTATGCCGCCTACCGCCTATTTCAGAAAAAAAGGGGACAGTCCCCTTTTTCAAAGACCTAAGCGGTCAGTCCCCACTTGGCCTTGTTCTCGGCGACCTGCTCGGGAGTCGGTTGCTCGGTCCCGTCGTTCACGGGCACCTCGAACGAGTCCTGGTCGTCCATCATCTTCGCGTTGAGCTCGGTGTCGTCCACAAGCACCTCGGGAACCGACGCGTCCTCGTAGATCGCCTCCCACGGACACTCCGGCTCGCACGCGCCGCAATCGATGCACTCTTCCGGTTGGATGTAGAGCTGGTTCGGGAACGCCTCGCGATCGTCACCCTTGTACTCGTAGATGCACTCGACGGGACAGACATCGACGCAGGATTTGTCGACGCAGTCGCGGCAAAGACGTGTAATGACCCAGGTCATCGGACTCCCTTTCGGACAAAAAGTGGCTGAACGCTAGCAGGGGCTCCCAGCTCGGTCAAAGACGATAAACCAGCCGGTTATCCCTTGGTTTTGGCCCCGGTCGGATGACAGCCAGCGCAGGTGAAGTTCTCGACCCCTAGGAGCTTGCCCATGGCAGGCGTGATCGTCTCTTTCATGAACTTCACGGTCTCGGGAAAGGTAGACATCATCCCGCGGTGCCCGGGCGTGCCCTCGGGCGGAACGACGTACATCGACGGCGCGGGCATCTTGAAGTCAATCTCGCGCATCTCCTCGCCGTGGCAGTCGACGCAGTCGAATTCAGAGAACTCTTCGGCATCGTGGGCCGTAAAGAGCTCCTTCATGATCGGGTTTACCTTGCCGATCATGTAGAACTCCTTGTCTGCGACGCTCATCTCTTCCCACGGAGAGTCAGGCGGCGTAATCCCCATCGCCTCGATGGCGCCCACCTTGCCAGTAGATCCTGTCGTCGACTTCGCGCCGCCGCAGGCCCCCAAAAGCAACACGATCCCTACCATGACCACTTTCATGATTCCCGTCATCGCCACGCATGGTAAATCAAGCTTCGTCACGATGCCCATAATATCGGGTGAGGTCTGACCGTGGTGAGTAGAACCAGCTTAGGCCTGGTTGCCATGGTCGCTGCAGCATGGGTCACGATGGGGTTGTTCTCACAGTATCAACGGCAGATGATCTTCCCGGGGCCGCAGGGCGTCGACGTCTCGATGCTGAACGAGGTCGCAACACAGGTTGGCGCCACCGAGCTCCGCATCCCAACTGAAGACGGAGAAACCCTCTACGGCTGGCACCGGGCCGCGGTGTGGTCCGGCCCGCGGCGCGTCGTGTTGTACTTCCACGGCAATGCTTCGTCGCTTCTCGCCCAGATGGAATTGCAGAACCTCCTGTTGACGGAGGGTTGGGACTTCGTGGGCATTCACTACCGAGGCTACCCCGGCAGCACCGGCGAGCCGAGCGAAGCCGGCCTGCACAAAGATGCAATCGCCGCGTGGAAGTGGGTGACCGGAGAGCTGGACACGGAGCCGGGTCGCATTGCAATTCACGGGCGAAGCCTTGGCGGCGGCGTAGCCGTGCAACTAGCCGCTGCCGCGCAACCGGGCGCGCTCGTTCTCGAATCGACCTTCACGTCGGTCGTCGATCTTGCCAGGGAACATTTTCGTTGGTTGCCCGTCGGCCGCGTGTTGGAGCACCGGTTCATCACCCGCGATTTCGCCAACCGCTTGTCATGTCCGTTGCTCGTCGCCCACGGTGCGGCGGATTCGATCATCGACGTGCGCCATGGCAAGGAGCTCGCAAGGCTTTTTCATGCGGACGAGTACATCGAAGTCCCACGCATCGACCACAACGACATGCTCCTCGTAGGCCTGACCGCTACACGCTACCTGGACTTTCTCGAACGTGCGGTGCCCAGCGCTCAGGAGTAGAACTGGCTCGCCCATTTGCGGTACTCGGGGATCGGTCCGTCCCCGTCGCACAGCATGGGCTTGGGCAAATACTTCTTGTGCTCCCAAATGGGAATGTCCTGTTCCATCTGCCGGACGATCTCTTTGATCATGCCGGCTGCGACGCCACTTCCTTGATCCGCCTTTCGTTGCGTGAACGAAAAACGCGAGTCGACAGAGCCTCCGTCGATGGGCGTGTGTGAGAGCAGGAGGACAGTTTCGCAGATTCCGGTCAAGCGCGTGATCGTGCAGCCCATGCCGTGCGCCTCGACCTTGAGTTGGCCTTTCACCTCGCCGCGCGACGTGCGCATGTCCACATGCTGGATCGCCCGACGGATGTGACCGTCGAGCGTCAGCTCCGACTCCGGAACCTTGGTGGCGCCATGCACGTAGCGAAAGTGCGCCCGGTCGACCGCATTTTCGCCGATCTCTTGGTTGTGCGTCCGCACTGTCCAGCGGTGACGCTCGAGCGCCGTCCAATCGTCGCTCGACACCTCGGCGACTTCCGGGATGTCCCAAGTAGGCGCCGCGCCCTCGCCGTGGTGCCAAGCCCAGATGATCTGATTGCGCTCGACGCAGTGCCATGGCGCCACCTTGGCTTTACGTGGGATCTTCTTCGCATAGGGAACGTTGCGGCAGACGCCTTGCCCGTCGAACTCCCAGGAGTGAAAAGGGCAGCGGATGCGATCGCCTTCGACGACGCCGCCGTGCCCCAGGTGAGCGCCGAGGTGCGGGCAGAAGGCATCGAGCAGGGCTACCTCGCCGCTCTCCGTGCGAAAAAGCACCAGATCTTGGTCGAAGTAGTGAAGCGGCTGCACGCCACCCACCCCAAGCTCGTCGCTATAAGCGACTTGAAACCAACCGTTCGGGATCGAAAACGGAAACCGTTCGCTCATCGCGGGCTATAGTACCATCGTGATGCGAGTTGATGCCACCATCGTCCTCGGGTGTCTGCTGCTTGGTTTACTCGGCTGCCAACGCGGCAAAGAGCAAGCGGTCGTCATCGAGCCGAGTGCGATGCAGACGCGCGCGACTCTGGTCCCGGGCGATCCGTTCGGTTCAGCGAGCCCTGCGTATGCCAGGTTGGTTGAAATCACTGACGCTGCGTTCGCCTTGCCGTGGAACGACGCGCTCGAAGACTTCGCGCCCTGGCTGGAAGAGGAAACGGTTGCGGTCGAACGGGCTCTCAGCTTGCTCAAAGCGATCCGCGTGGGGCCGCGTGACGTCTATGCGGTCGCCAACGGACGGATTGCGATCGTGTACGACAACATCGCCGATGCCCTGACCGAAGCCTCGCGACTGGCCGAAGCGGCCGGCTTTGAAGCCGACTGGAAGGGCCAAGAGGGGCGCCTCTGGGAGCAGTCCAACGCGTTCTGGGCGCGATGCGCCCGCGGCTGCAGCACGGGGGGCGCGCACCTGGACGCCTGGGACCTCCGATGCCGGGCGGGGCTAGCAAATAGTCGAGTGAAATTAGGGCTTTAGCCCGGACTGAAATCGCCTCGACAGCCCAAGTGAAACATGTTCTATTTCTTCTCTATGCCAAAAGGGAAGAACTCGTTGGCCCCGAATCCGGCCGAAGCGCCGTTGGTCCTCAGCAAAACCGACGGAGAAAAATGGGATGACGAAGCCGATGTCGTAGTCGTCGGCTTTGGCGGCGCTGGGGCCTGCGCGGCGCTCGAGGCGAGCTCGAACGGGGCGCGAGTCCTGGTTCTCGATCGTTTTCATGGAGGCGGGGCAACCGCGATCAGCGGCGGTGTGTACTACGCCGGCGGCGGCACGCACATCCAAAGTGAAGCCGGGGTGACCGACGACGCGGATGAGATGTTTCGCTATCTGTCGCTCGAGGTGAAGGGCGTAGTCTCCGAGGAAACCCTTCGCGACTTCTGCGACACAAGCGTCGACAGCGTCACATGGCTCGAAGAGCACGGGGTGCCGTTCGAAGCGTCGCTCTGTCCGTACAAGACCAGCTATCCAACGGACGACTACTACCTCTACTACTCGGGCAACGAAGGTTTCTCGCCCTACAAGGACGCTGCCAAGCCTGCGCCCCGCGGTCACCGCGCCAAGGGCGCCGGTCTCCCAGGCGAGAGCTTCTACGGGCCGCTTCGCGACTCTGCGCAGCGCGCGGGCATCCAAGTCGAATATGAAACACGCGTCACTCGCTTGGTGGTCGACGCTCAGAACCGAGTCCTCGGTGTCGAGTACCGGCAAATCGAGAAAGGCTTGTGGAGCCAACTGTACCGGCGGCTCAACCAGGCCGGCGTCAAGGTCGTGAACTACAGCCCCCAGCTTGCCGCCAACCTTCGCGAGCGCTGCTACCAAATCGAAGCCAACTCAAGCGCGTTCGGGCGGAGAACGGCGTGGTCCTCGCGGCCGGTGGCTTCATCTACAACCGCACGATGGTGAAGGAAATCGCCCCGAAATATGGGACGGGAATGCCGCTCGGCACCGCGTCAGACAACGGAAGCGGCATCCTGCTGGGGCAGAGCGTCGGCGGCAAGACCGACCTCATGGACCGCATCTCGGCGTGGCGATTCATCAACCCTCCGGAGGCTTTCGCCAGGGGCATGATCATCAACCAGAACGGAGAGCGGTACATCAACGAGTTCAAGTACGGCGCCGCGGTGGGCGAAGCGATGGTCGAGGAAAACGACGGCGTCGCCATCCTGGTCTTCAACGGTGAGCTCAAGAAGCTCGCCCGCGAGCAGTGCAAGCCAGGCAAGGCGCAATGGTTCCAACGCGCGCCTGCGCTCCTCAACCTGTGGTTCAACAGCAAAGAGGCCAAGTCGATCGAAGAGCTCGCCGCAGCGGCCAAGGTGCCGGTCGAAGCACTTCGCAAGACGCTCGAGGAATACAACGACGCGGCGGACGGCAAGACGACAGACCGCTTCGACAAGGACGCGGACAAGATGCACGCGATGCGCAGCGGGCCCTACTTCGCGATCAATGCGGGGATCAAGAGCAAGCGCTTCCCGTTGCCGACGCTGACACTGGGCGGGCTCGTCGTCGACGAACGCACCGGCCAGGTCAAAGGCGAAGACGGGGTGATTCCCGGGCTGTACGCCGCCGGACGCAACGCGGTGGGCGTGTGCTCCCGGAGTTACGTAAGCGGACTGTCGATTGCGGACTGTGTGTACTCAGGCCGTCGAGCTGGTCGTGCCGCAGCCCGTGGCGAGGTGTACGCGACGAAGGATGCTCCGGCGCCTGCGCAGAGCCCACCTATCGAAGCGAAGGGCGTCGAGGGGCTTCCGGTGAGCAGCCAGGCCCAGGTGGCCGACCCGTCGCCAGAAGCGCATCAAAGGCCGTCGCGCCGTGCGCACAACGAGGCGCCCTACCCGCGTCAGTCCCTCAACCGCTCCATTCGGCGTCCTGGCGGAACCACGCGTGTGTCATCATCGACCCGCGGACGGCTTCCGAAGCGCGCGCCTTGAGCTGCCAATGACTGACAAGCTAACCGACCAAGAAGCGGAAGAGTGCGTCCGAAAGCTCCTCGCCCACCTCGGCGACGACCCGGAGCGTGAAGGTTTGGTGGACACACCCCGCCGTGTTCTTAGCGCGATGAAAGAGCACTTCCGGGGTTACGAGGAGGACCCGGTCGCGCACCTTTCGCGAACGTTTAGCGAAGTCGAAGGGTACGACGAGCTGGTCCTGATCAGCGATATCGAAATCTACAGTCACTGCGAACATCACGTGGTGCCGTTCGTCGGCAAAGCGCACGTCGCCTACATTCCCGACGGGAAGGTCGTAGGGCTGTCTAAAATCGCCCGCGTCGTGGACACGTTTGCCAAACGGCTTCAGGTCCAGGAAAAGCTCACCGCGCAAATCGCCAACACCATAAACGAGACGCTGACCCCACAGGGGACCGCTGTCATCTTGCAGTGCCAGCACTTTTGCATGTGCTATCGCGGCGTCCGCAAGCCCGGGTCCTGGACGACGACCAGCCGTTTGACGGGCTGCTTCCTCGAGGATGAGGCGGCACGCATGGAGCTGTTGACCCTGATTGGTATGCCTCGCTCGATTGGCGGCGCGGGCGGCTGAGCCGCCTCGATCTCGTCGAGGTCGCGGCCTACAGTAGCCGCATGGGCGAGCGGCACTACGACTGGATCATCATCGGATCGGGATTCGGCGGAAGCGTCTCCGCGCACCGTCTAACGCAAAAAGGCTACAAGGTCCTCGTCATCGAGAAGGGGTGTCGCTTCGAGCCCGAGGACTTTCCCAAGACCAACTGGGACTTGAAACGGTGGATGTGGAGCCCGTCGATTGGGCTGAGGGGCATCTTCAAGATGTCGTTCTTGAAGCACATGACAGTGCTCCACGGTGTGGGTGTCGGAGGAGGCTCGCTCGTGTACGCGAACACGTTGCCCACGCCGAAGCAGGAGTTCTTTCAGTCCGAGTCGTGGGGTCACCTCGCCGACTGGGAGGCCGAGCTGGCGCCGCACTACGAAAGCGCCAAACGTATGCTCGGGGCTACCCCCAATCCCCTCATGACCAAAGGCGACCACGTCATGAAGGAGATCGCAGAGGACATCGGGCGCCAAGACCACTTTCACCCGACGGAAGTCGCGGTCTTTTTTGGGAAGCCCGACAAGAAAGTGCCGGACCCATTCTTCGGGGGCGAAGGTCCGGACCGCGTCGGCTGCAATTTCTGTGGCGCTTGCATGACGGGCTGCCGAGTGGGCGCAAAGAACACCCTGGACATGAACTATCTCTACTTGGCCGAGAAGCACGGCGCCGAGGTCCTCGCCGAAACCGAGGTCACCAGGGTGCGCCCGAGGGACGACGGCGGCTACATCGTCGAGACGAAGGCATCCCTCGGCAAGGCCTACACCGCCGAGATGAGCGCAGACCGAGTCATCCTCGCGGGCGGCGTGATGGGCACGATGCCGCTGCTCCTACAGATGAAGGAAGACCCGAACGGGTTGCCTCAACTCTCGGATCGCTTGGGCGACTTCGTCCGGTCGAACAGCGAAGCCTTGTTCGGCATCGTCTCACCCGACAAGCGCGAGGATTTCTCGAAGGGCGTAGCGATCACGTCGATCCTTCATGCAGACGACCATACCCACATCGAGCCCGTCCGGTACGGTGCAGGCTCCGGCTTCTTCCGTACGCTGCTTTCGGTTCATTCGCCGGGACCAACGGCTCTCGCACGAATCTGGGGCGCGCTTGTCGCCTTCGCGCGCCAACCGGTTCGGTGGCTAAAAGCACTCTCCGTCAACGACTTCGCCAAGCACACGCAGGTGTTGCTCTACATGCGCACGCTCGAGGGGACACTCCGCATGCGCCTTGGCCGAGAGCTGCGAACGGGTTTTCGTCGCGGGCTGGTGACCGAGGTGGACGACCCAAGCCAGGCGCCGTCTGCATTCATGGAAGACGCCACCGATCTCGCCAAGAGGTTCGCCGAGAAGGTGAACGGCGTACCCACCACCCTCGTCACCGAAACGCTGCTCGGCGTGCCCTCGACGGCGCACATTCTCGGCGGCGCATGCATGGGTGCGTCCGCGGAGGCCGGCGTCATCGATGCTAGACACGAGGTCTTCAACTATCCGGGCCTCTATGTGATCGACGGCGCAGCGATCTCGGCAAACCCGGGCGTCAACCCTGCACTCACCATCACGGCCCTAGCAGAACGTGCGATGAGCCTCATCGCCGACAAGCACGCGGCGCCAACCGTTGACCCTTCGGAAAAGGAGACTGTCCCCGTTAACGAGGGGTTACGAGTTGGGTGAGCGGCGTGTCGGTATCGGTGGGTTCGGGCGGTTCTAGTTTGAAGGTGTCTACTACTTCGCTGCCTCGTTGGTCGCAGTAGTAGGCCCATTCGCCCCATTGGGAGTCGTCTAGTTTGATGAAGAG
>JAFDFW010000528.1 GCA_019309605.1 Deltaproteobacteria bacterium
GACGCCAATGGCGTCCGAGATCAGACGCTCCGCTCCACCTGGCAAATCCTGCACGCGACGGAGCGGCGATGCGCCAACCGTCTCGGGATCAAACACGACTACGTCAGCAGGACGACCCCGGGCCAGCAGGCCGCGGTCCGTGATGCCCATCAGATCGGCCGAACGCTGGGTCAACGTGTGCACGGCGGCCTCTAAGGTCATCGCTTGCTTGTCACGCACCCAATGGCTCAACAGATGTGTCGAATAGCAGGCGTCGCAGAGCTGACTCGCATGCGCACCGGCGTCGGACAGCGTCACGATGGTATTCGCGTCGGTGATGAGCTCTTCCACCTCCGCTTCGTCGTGGTTCAGAAAGGCGAGGCGGAATCGAGCCTCGAGCTCGGTTCCGAGAGACATGTCGAGAACCAAATCCACCGCGTCCACGCCTCGTGCCGCCGCGACAGCTGCCAGCGGCCGCTCCTCGAGGGACGGATCCGGTGGGTAGCACGAAATCACTGTCCGATTCGCCCAGCCAGCGTTCGCGTTCTTTGCGCCGACGACGGATTCCGCTTTGAACTTCGCGCGAAAACCGGGGTCGCTGTAGAGCCGCATTCTCCCCCGTCGATCGGTGGTCATCGTCTCCCGGAACAACGGCCACATCTCGAACGGATAGGGTTCGTCAAAGTGGAAGTCGAACATGATCGGACGGCAGGCAACCTGCGGTACAATCGTCAGGCCGGCGTCGTGTTGCTCGGCGGCCCTCTCGAGATAGCGGCGATGGTTGCCGGGACCTGTCATGCCCGCAAGCAACGCGGTCCAGGTTATTGGCACGCCGTGGCGCGTCGCCAGATCGGTGAACTCGTCATTGAACAACGTCCTGCCCATGGCCGCCTGCATGATGCCCCGGCCTGATTCGGCCATCGCACCGACCAATGCGTCGATCTCAGAAAACGCTGCAAGTCGACTCGGCACGGGCTTGCCGCCGGCGCCATGATGGGTCGCCGCTTGCGATGTGGCGAAACCAATCGCGCCAACATCCATGGCCTCACGCACCAAGCCCTGCATGGCGTTGACCTCTTGTGCCGTCGCCTCACGCTCGGTCGCGTCTTCGCCCATGACGAAGAGCCTGAGCGGGGTGTGTCCGACGTAGACGGCCACATTGATGGCGCTTCCCAGCCGCTCTAAGGCGTCGAGGTAGTCGGGAAATGTGATGAACGGCCAGTCGGAGCCAAGCCCCGCGCGCAACGCCTCGTAGGCCATGCCTTCAACCTTCTCCAAGGTGCGCATGACGACTTCGCGATGTTCGACACGCATCGGTGCGACGCCGAAACCGCAATTCCCGAGCACTGCGGTGGTCACGCCATGCCACGGCGAAATACTCAGCATTCGGTCCCATAGGATCTGGGCGTCGTAGTGGGTGTGAATGTCGACGAATCCCGGCGACACTACACACCTGTCGGCGTCGATGGTTTGTGTCGCGTCGCCGGGTGTTTCACCGAGAGCCACGACTCGCCCATTCTTGATGCCGACATCGCCACGATAGCCTTCGCTACCGGTGCCATCGACGATGGTGCCACCCGCGATTTTGACGTCGTAGTCCATGCGCTTCCGGTGGCGTCAGCTCAGTGCTGCCGGTTGTTCGGGTGCGTCGAGACCGAAAAGCTCAACACAGTTGTCTCGGAGAATACGTCGACGCTCGTGCGGACTGAGCTGTGCAGCATGTTTGGTCAGCAGCTCCTGTGACAGCGGCCAAGTCGAATCGGAGTGCGGGAAATCATTGGCCCACATGAGCCGTTCGATGTTGAGATGATCCTTGACGTGGAACGCGGTCCAGTCGTCCTGGAAGGTCAGCCAGATATTCTCGAAGAAGTACTCCGACGGCATCCGTTTGAGCTCCACTGCCTTGTTCCAGAAGCGATGACGCTTGTAGATGTGGTCCATACGGTAGGCGTAGTGCGGCGCCCAACCGGCATCCGATTCGACGCACACGACTTTCAGATCTGGATGACGGTCGAAGACGCCCGAATAGATCAACATGCCCAAGATATCCTGGCAGCTGCGAACGACATTGAGTAGCGCGTTGATCTTGGGT
This sequence comes from Deltaproteobacteria bacterium, assembly GCA_019309605.1. Classification (GTDB taxonomy): domain Bacteria; phylum Myxococcota_A; class Polyangia; order Polyangiales; family Houyiibacteriaceae; genus SG8-38. The sequence goes on from JAFDFW010000528.1 coordinate 2,072, forward strand.
CCGCGGTGGCCGCCGTACGCGCGGTTGGTCAGGATGTGGAAGCAAAGCGGTAGCTCCATGTCTACCGCGGCGGACCACAGGCGGTCGTAGGACGGGTCGTCGTAGTCGGCCTCGCCCGGCTGACCCGACATCATGACGCCCTTGAATCCCATCTTCTTGATGTCAGCCAACTCATCGACCGCGTCGACGGCGTTCTTGACCGCTGCCTGACCCGCGCCAAACAACCGGTCCGGCGCGTGGCTGCAATACTCTTGTAGCCATCGGTTGTAGGCCGCCATGCAGGCGCGCCGGTAATCCAAGTCTTCATGTCCGCAGAGCTGCATGCCGACGGTCGCGAAGAGGAGCTCCGCCGCGACACCGTCCCGCGCCTGGTCATTCAGGCGGTACGCTGGGTCCCAGCCCGAGCGATGCCAGTCTTCAAAGTCACGACCGTTGAAGGTCATCTGACTCGATTCTTCGCCAGCCGCCGCGACCAGACCCATGGGGACGGTCATGTTGTCCTGCCCGGGTATGACATAGAGGTCACCGCGTTTTTCATCCCGCCTAATGAATGGCGCCCTGTCTCGGTAGGCCGGGTCGATGAAACGCTGGTAACAATCGGGCGGCTCGGTGACGTGCGAGTCTGCGGACACGAAGCCGTAGTCAAAGTGGATTTGCATGATTCCTCGCCGTGCCGGCCGCGCTGCCCGACATGTAGGCAACGAGGTTACTATGGGCGCGCTACGCCTCGTCGGGTTATTGGGATTGGCTATCCAAGTATTCGTTTGGGTTATACTTGGGTGTATTT
>JAFDFW010000529.1 GCA_019309605.1 Deltaproteobacteria bacterium
GCGCGCGGACTTCGGCATCTTGGCTTGTCATTCGAGTCGCCACTTCCATCGGGGTCTTCGTTCGAGAACCGCATGGCTCGCTCGGATTTGTGCCTAGCAGACCGCCGACCGACCACGAGGTCGAGGCACTTCTCGCCACACCCACCCTCAAAAATCAAACGCGACTCGCTCCACCAAGCCCTCGCTGACGAGATCAAGCGGCTCTACCTTCCACATGGCCAATAGCGCACGCCGAGTGGTACGCTCGATACCCGGCCGAGAAAAAGCGCCAGTGAGGGAGAGCCATGGGACAGCAACACACTTTGGTACATCGGCTCGCGGACTGGGCCGAACGACAGCCGGATGCTCCGGCAATTCACGAGAAAGAAGTGGACGGATCATGGCGGACCTACACGTGGGCCGAGTACTGGATTGCCGTCAGGGACACGGCCAAGGGGCTCATCGCCCTGGGGCACGAGGTCGGCGACTGCGTCGCGCTGGTGGGCGGCTCACGCTGCGGCTGGGTGATCTCCCAGTTTGCGATCCAGGCGGCCCGCGGCGTACCGGCGCCGATCTACACCAACAACACCGTCGAGCAGGCCGCCTACATCGCCCAACATGCTAGGACGAAGATCGCCATCGCCGACACCACTGAGCAGCTCGGCAAGTACCGGGCAGGTATCGAGCAAGGGCTGATGAGTGCCGAGCACCTCATCCTGATGGACGAGCCCGCCGACGGCGACGACCGGGTGATGTCTCTGGAACAACTCCAGGCGCTCGGCCGCGGGCAGGGCGATGCCGAGCTCGAGAAACGGATTCGCGAGATCACGACCGATGAGACGGCCCTGCTCATCTACACCTCGGGCACGACGGGGGTACCCAAGGGCGTGCAGCTCAGTCATCTGAATATGACCTCGATGACCGAGGGGCTGCTGGAGCGCTTCCCGGCCTTCCGCCCCGAGACACCCGACACGGTGCCCTTCCGCATCGTAAGCTACTTGCCGCTGTCCCATATCGCCGAGCAGATCGCGACCAACTTCACCCAGCTCGCCACTGGCGGACAGGCATTCTTCTGCTCCGACATGGCACAGATCAAAGACTACCTCACCGAGGTGCATCCAACAGTGTTTCTCGGCGTTCCGCGCGTCTGGGAGAAGTTCCAGGGAGCACTGGAGAGCCGCTTTGCCGAAGCGTCCGGACTCAAAGGAAAGCTCACGAGCTGGGCACGCAACACCGAGCTCGAATGCTTCGAGAAGGAGGTTGCCAGCGGGCAGCCCTACTCGTCACTCGCGCGCACACTCGCGCGGAAGCTGGTGATCTCCAAGATCCACGCTGGGCTCGGCCTGGATGAGCTCGTCCTGGCCGTGACGGGAGCGGCCCCCATTTCCAGAGGGACGTTGGACTTCTTCGCCTCAGTCGGCATCGTGATCTACGAGGCCTACGGAATGAGCGAGACCACCGGGATTGTCACCTTTTCGAGGTACCGGGAGCCGCACTTTGGGACGGTGGGGCGCGCGGTGATTGGTGTCGAGGTCCAGACCGCCGAAGATGGAGAGATCATCGCCAAGGGTCCCACCATGACCAAGGGCTACCTCCACGACCCGGAGAAAACCGCCGAGCTGATTTCGCCGGACGGGTGGGTGCATACCGGAGACCTGGGAGTCATCGACGAAAACGGCTATCTGCGCATCACCGGCCGGAAGAAGGACATCCTCGTCACCGCCGGCGGCAAGAACGTCGCCCCAGCCGAGATGGAGGCCTACATCAACCAGATCCCCGGCGTTGGCCAAGTTGTGGTCCTTGGAGACAAGCAGCCGTATCTCACAGCGCTCATCACGCTTGACCCGGAAGCACTTGATGTGCTCTGCGACGACGCCGGTATCGCCATGGGTCCGCTCGCCGAGGTCGCCAAGAACGCGCAAGTCCAGTCCTTCCTCATGGAGCGCGTGAAATCGGAATGCAACAGCAAGGTCGCCCGTCATCAGACGATCAAGAAGATCCGCGTACTGCCCGTCGAGCTCACCGTGGATGGTGGGGAGATGACCCCGACGATGAAGGTCAAGCGCAACGTCGTCGTGGAGAAGTACAAGGACGAGATCACAGCGCTGTACGCGTAATCACAGCGACTGCAGGCGCCACACGAGGAGGAATGAGAGCGACTGATTCGTCGGTGCGCACGCCAACGATGACGCTTCCGTCCACCGCGCTCCTGAGGGACTACATCAGCACCCCAATCGCGCAGAACGCCTTTCACGTAAACTCGTCGAGGCCAAGAAAGCGCATTTGTACTCGCTATCTCCTCCACCCGCGCGCTCGATGAGAGTATCGCCGGGTAACTTCGAAGGCCCGAGGCGCGTCCGCATTCTCGCTCCACAACGCACACGGCACGGCGTCTGCCAGCTGTTGTACCCGTCGCCATTCCACGGCTGAGGCACGGCGACCGTCCTTTTCGCTAGGTCACGCGTAAGGCTGGTTTCAGTTTACTGCAACCGGCCGCCCCGGTTACAGTCAGGCGCCTGTAACCAATAGATCGAGGAGGACATCATGGACGCTCAAGCCAGAAACAACATCATGACGACGCGCGTCGGGCACTATTATGAAATCGTGCGAACTGCCAACTTCTTATTGCTCGGTACCGCGGCTGTGATCATCTGGGCGAATACCGCGGGTGCGGAGCTGGCCATTGCCGTGTTGGTCGTGGGCGCCGGCCTCTATGGAATCCTCGCCGGGGATCGCGCGCTCTCCGACGTGACCGCTCTGCGCTCCGACATGGACAAGGAAGACCGCGACACGAACTGGGGCCGTTCGCTCCAGGCCGCTCCGCTTCCTGTCTTCCGGGGGATTTCTGGGCTAATCTATGCCGCGATCGTCGC
>JAFDFW010000530.1 GCA_019309605.1 Deltaproteobacteria bacterium
GCCGGCTCACCTCGCCGAGCGATGCGGACAACATCGCACGCATACTCACACTTGGCGTCGCTGCAGAGCCCACAGCTGCCTTCGCTGCAGTACCGATCTGTTTCGATCAGGTCGTAGCAGAATCGTCCGAGAGCCTCGCTGGATTCATAGCCGAGGATCCCCTTTGCGCGTGCGTTCCAAGCGACGATTCGTTGCTGCTGGTCAACAGCAAACGCCCCGTCCGCCGTGTTCTCGAGAGCGCAAAGAACGTCGTCGGTCCGGCTGCTATCCATGATGGCTACCCCGAGTCGGCTCCAAATGCAGGCCAAATACTCGAATTTACATCTTAACACCCTCGACGACGAGCGGCGAGGCCAACCAGGCCGAGGCCCAGAAGCGGTGCTGCAGATATCTCCGCCGACGGCAAAACGGTAGGGTGAAGCCCGAAGCGGGGCAAGTACGCCTCATCCGAAGTCTACTTGCCAGAGCCCTGTTTAGCGGTGGTGTGACAAACGCCGCTTGAGAATCCTTCCATAGGGTTGGAGCGCAAGGCGTACTTCCCCTTTCACCCCAGATTCTTCGATCCGGGTGTCTGCTCCCGTTCTGGCTGGACGGTCTCGAGTCGAGACGTTGAGCTCGTGGTTCAGTTCGAGCAGCGACTGAACTGTTTCGAGCGGCTCGTAGATCGGATTCGGTTCGATAGCAGGTCCATCGCATCGCGATTGTTCGGCGTCTGTGTTCTCCACCTTCGCGTGGGAACCATCCTTCCATCTGGGCCTGTGTCGGCCATCGCTTCTTTTGGTTCTTCGGAGGGGCATAGCTTATCCGTCGGACCTTCCGGGTGTTCGCCGTTGGTCAGGAATTTCATGGATGCTCACCCCCGCGACCACGCAGTGCGTGGTTTGCGAACTCTCTTCGCGGATGCGGTATTGAACGACTGTCTTCTCATCAACTCTCCCGAGCGAGCCTTCGCCTAGCCTTTGCGTGTCTGGGTCGGCAGCCCGGCTCGTCCGGGGTCGTACTCCTCCTCGTTCTTCCACATCCGCAACACGGTTGCGGCGATCATGCGCGCCAGGCTCAGCTTCGCGAGAGTTGGCTTCGTGCCACCGTCGAGAAGCCGTTCGTAGCGAGCATGAATGGGATCTTTGTTGCGTTGTGTGACGACTGTCGTTGCAGCGCCTTTGAAGATGCTCTTCAAGAAGTGATTGTGCTGACGCGATAGGCCGCGCGTCTGCGGAACTCGGGACTTGATCCAGGCTCCTTCGGCCGTCTGTACCCAGTCTGAGCTCGATCGAGTCACAATGCCCAGGCCGCAGTAGCTCCAGAACTGTCGCTTCGTTCGGAAGCGATGCGGCGTGATCACGATCGGAACGAGCCGTGCCGCACGGATCGGCCCGAAGCCCGGCGCGGTCTCCAAGATCTTCACGATCGGGTGCTTCTTGGCTTCTCGAAGGAGATCCGATTCCGCTTGCTTTTTCTGATCGAGCAAGAAGTCGAAATGAGAGTAGAGCCGTGCCGCTCGCATCTTTGTGCTGGAGGGCAGCTGTTCTAGCCATTCCTCGCGGCGACGGGAACTGTAGACATCCACGCCTGCGACCAGGACTCCACGCGAGCGGTACACGCTCTTGATCCGCGCCTGGGTTCGAATGACATCTGAAACTAATGTCATATGAGTTCGAGAGAACTCTCGCAAACGTGTGAACTGACGGGGTGCCTTGAAAACGTGTTTGTCGAGGTTGCCCACGCGGAGCTGCTCCGCCAAGCCATAGGCGTCTCGCTTGTCGCTCTTCGGGCCTCGGCTCGTCGTGATGCCGGCTACCACAAGTTCGTCGACATGGGGGTTCAGCGTCTCGTAGAGCCAAGCACTCTGCAGCCCTTCCTCCATGACCAAGTGCTTGTGGCCGGGAATCATCCGAACCGCTTCGACCAGGGCCTGGCCGTTGGTCTCGACCGGGAAGTCCTTGAGCTTCCGGCCCTTCTCTGAAATCACTGCCAGCGTGCAGCTCCCGGCATGCACGTCCATCCCGATGTATCGTTCCATCGGTGCCTCCTTTTGTTGGGGATTGTTGATCTCTCAACTCGAGGATGTCCAACGATGCCGGGAGGCACCAACCTTCCTGTTCTCGGGGGCCTATGTCGCTGCTCGCAGACGCCATACCCTTATGATGCTTATCCGCGTCTTCCGAGAGGAGGAAAGGCCAGGTTCATCGGTGCCTATCGGTGCACACTTCTGCCTAAGCCGACCGGACCAAGATTCTCCAATTTTCATTCTATTTCCAGCTCTTAGGAGATTTTGAGTTCTCCTTGCCAACGGAAGGGGGGAGCGGCCGCTAGGCCGCGAGTACGAGCGATCAGCGAGCGACGAGTAGGAGCAGCCAGCAGCTGCGACCGGGCTCCAGTTCCATCTTACGCAGTCGGCGTGTTTCTGCACCAGTGCCCCCGCGAGGCCTCGCACTCGCCCCACTGGTTCTGATCGTCCCTTCCACTACATTCCGGCACGCCCACTCATAATGCCGTGAAAGGAAGCGATCCAGATGGCCGATTCGATGACGAGCGAACTCGCAGAACTTCGAGCGCGGGTCGAACGCTGTGAGGCAATCGAAGCCTGCAGAAGTCGATTCAATGAGTACCTGTACTATCTGGACGGCGGTCATCTCGATGAGCTGATCGATCTCTTTGCCGACGACGGTCGGCTCGAACTCATGAACTTCCCACCGGGCTCAGGAAGCGACCTCGACTACGACGGACGCGACGAGATCAGGAAACTCTACGCAGCCTTCGTTGGAGAGGGGGCGCGACATCATTCAGCAAACGTATCGATCGTGCTGAGTGAAACCGGGGATCGGGCCGAGGTCATCGCGTACTTCCAG
>JAFDFW010000531.1 GCA_019309605.1 Deltaproteobacteria bacterium
CGGGTTCTTCGCGCGCGCTTGGCCGATGCGACGTTCTTCGTCGAGGAGGATCGCAAGGCCCCCCTTGCCGACCGGCTCCAAAAGCTCGAGTCGGTCGTCTTCCAGTCGAAGCTCGGCACGATGGGCGCAAAGGTCCGTCGACTGCAGGCCAACGCCCGCGCGCTCGCCGAGCGATCAAACGCGGACATCGACGCCTGCGTCGAGGCGGCGCGCTTGTGCAAGGCGGACCTCGAGACGCTCATCGTCTTCGAGTTCCCCGAGCTTCAGGGCGAGATGGGACGCTGGTATGCGCTGCGCGAAGGCATTGACTCCGCCGTCGCCGACGCGATTCGTGATCACTACCGGCCGCAAGGCGCGGACGACGTCGTCCCCGACCAGCTCGTCGGCGCCGTCGTTGCCGTGGCCGACCGAATCGACACGCTGGTCGGCTGCTTCGGCATCGGCTTGGTCCCCAGCGGTTCGGCCGATCCGTTTGCGCTTCGCCGCGCTGCGCTCGGCATCATTCGCATCGCGCTCGAAGGGCCGATCGACGTCGATCTTCGGCGGCTCTTAGACCAGGCACACACGGCGTACGCGGGAGACGCTGAGCTCGCTCCGGCCGACGAAGTCCGCGTGGCGCTCGATGCCTTCTTCCGCGGCCGCATTCGAGCGATGCTCAAGGACGCACACGGCGGCGACGTCGTCGACGCCTGCCTCGGCGCATGGGACGGCACCTCGCTACGCGACCTACGGAGCAGAATCGAGGCGGTCTCCGAGCTCGGCGCGGCTCCTGAGTTCGAGGCGCTCGCGGTCGCGTTCAAGCGCGCATTCAACATCACGAAGGAGAGCGCGCGGGGCCCCATTGATTCGGCTCTTCTCGAAGCCGGAGCGGAGAGTGCGCTGGCCGAACGGTTCGAGACGGTGCGAGACCAGATCCGCGAGGCAACCGGCGGGCGTCGCTACGCCGACGCGCTGAAGCTCGTCGCCAAAGAGCTCGGAGCGCCGATCGATCGCTTCTTCGAGGAGGTTTTCGTAATGGTTGACGACCCCCGTATCCGGGAGAATCGCCTCCGATTGCTCGGAGAAATCGCGGACACGGTCAACGGGATTGCGCACTTCCACCAGCTTGGGACAAAGTTGCAACGCCGTGACCCTTCTGTATCCGCTTGACGCAGCGCTGGACTCGGACGTCCGTCTGCGCCTCCTCGGGACGAAGGCCGCCGGCCTCAACGCAATGACTGCGCTCGGAATCCCGGTACCCCCGGGCTTCACGATCACGACCGAAGTCGGCAAACAGTACCGAGAAAACCGCGCGTGGCCGGACGGCCTCCAAGCGGCGGTCGAGGAGGCTCTAGGTGCCGTGGAGAAGCGGTTTGGGAGGCGCTTCGGCGACGAGAACCATCCGCTGCTCCTTGCGATCCGGTCGGGCGCCCGGGTCTCGATGCCGGGGATGATGGACACCCTCCTCAACGTCGGTCTCAACGAACGCTCGCTCGCCGGCCTAGCGTCAGAGCATGGGGACGAACGCTTCGCTCTCGATTCCTATCGCCGCCTGCTGCACATGTACGGCGCCGTGGTGCGCGGCATCGGGGGCGACCGCTTCCAGTACCTCATGGGCGACCTCAAGACGGACCTCGGACGACCTCGCATGCTCGACTCCGAGCTCCCGGTGGCGGCGCTCGAGGAGCTCATCGCGTCGTATCTGACCCTCATCGAGGAAACCTCGGGCGAGCCTTTCCCACAAGACGTCCACACCCAACTGTGGGACGCCATCGGCGCCGTCTTCGCATCATGGGACAACTCACGCGCGGTTCGATACCGGCGCATGCAGGTGATCGACAACGGCACAGGGACCTCGTGCACGGTGCAAGCGATGGTCTTTGGGAATACGGGCCCTCGAAGCGGCTCGGGCGTTGCCTTCACACGCAACCCATCGAGCGGCGACAAGCAGCTCTACGGCGAGTTCCTGCCCAACGCCCAGGGCGAAGATGTCGTCGGGGGCATGCGCACCCCTGTCGCGCTGACAGCCAACGCAGCCTCCCCCGGCAAAGAGGCGTCAAGCCTCGAAGCATCACTTCCAGAGGCCTTCGAGGCGATCTCCAAGTACTGCGCATCTCTCGAAAGTCATTTCGGGGACATGCAAGACATCGAGTTCACGATCGAGGATGGACGCCCGTACCTCCTGCAAACCCGAGCCGCGAAACGGACCGCGCATGCAGCGGTCCGAGTCGCGGTCGACATGGTGAGCGAGGGGGTCCTCACCAGGGAAGACGCCTTGCTCCGGGTCGACGCGCGCTCCCTAGAACAACTGCTTCAGGCGCGGCTTCCGCCACAAACAGAGCTCAGCGAGCAAGGGTTCGAACCGCTCGCGATCGGTTTGCCCGCAAGCCCCGGAGCCGCATCTGGCCGAATCGTCTTCGATGCCGATGATGCGGTCCGTTGGGTCGCCGAAGGTCAGGAGGTCATCCTGGTTCGCCAGGAAACCAGCGCGGAAGACATCCACGGCATGAAGGCCGCGAAAGGCGTCGTGACGGCGGCGGGCGGCATGACCTCCCACGCCGCAGTCGTCGCCCGCGGGCTCGGGAAGTGCTGCGTGGTGGGTTGCGGCCAGCTCCGGATTGACTTCGGCGAGCGCACCGTTGGCCTCGACAATTCCGAATCCTCCGAACCGCTCCACGAGGGCGACTTGCTCACCATCGATGGGTCGACCGGCCGCGTCTACACGGGCGCGCTCGACCTGGTTGCCTCCACGACCGTCGACGAGCTTCGCGAGCTGATGACATGGGCCGACCAGGTTCGCCGTATGCGCATCTACGCGGAAGCCGATACCCCGCAGGCGGCGCGCGCAGCCTTGAGCTACGGGG
>JAFDFW010000532.1 GCA_019309605.1 Deltaproteobacteria bacterium
CTCCGACACGGAGCTGCTTCACCCTCCGCTCTCCCAGAAGCATTACCTCGATTCCATACCAAAGGACGGCTGGGGGAGCCCTCTTTCGATCCGCTGTCCGGGCTACTTCGAAGAGGAAGCCGAAGTGATTTCTGCGGGCCCGAGCGGCTCGCTTGCAAAGGATGACAACATTCAATGAACGGAACCGGAGGCTCCATGCCCAACACGACTGAGACACGCCTGCAACAGCGACTCGCCCGCCAGAGGCGCCGAGAGGGCATGACGCTCATCGAGATCATGATCGTCATCACGATCTTCGCGATGATCGCCGGAGGCGTCGCGGTAGCTCTGCTGCCGCAACTGGAAAAGGCGCGAATCAAGACCACCAAGACCGACGCTCAGGGGCTTCGCTCCGCAGTGATGCTCTACGTGGCCGACAACCCGAGGGAATGCCCAACCGTCGAAGACCTAGTGAGCGAGCGGTATCTCGACGGAAGCCGCCGGACGGCCGACGCCTGGGACACTCCGTTCGAGATCACCTGCGAAGACGGAGACATCGCGGTGTTCTCAGCCGGACCCGACCTCGAGTTCAGCACCGAAGACGATATCTAGCGACCCATGTTTCGACGCGTCCCATCCCAAACGAACGGCGGATTCACCCTCATCGAGGTGATTCTGGTGGTTGCGATCATTGCGGTCGTCGTCACCGGAGCGACGTTTGGCTTAGGCGCAATCACGCGAACTCGACTGCGGTCGTCGGCTTTCAAAGTCACGAGCGCAGCGCGATTCGCCTACAACCGGTCCCTCACCCAAGGGACCACGACGCGCCTGCTCTTCGATTTCGAGAAACACACGATGGCGATACAGGAAACCGATACGCCGGTAACCCTGGCCACCGAAACGCAACTCGAATCCGACGCCGGAGAAGCGGTCGACCCGTGGGATCTTGCCAGGGCGCGACTGGAAGAACCCTTGAGTCCCGTGGAGCCGATCTCACCGTTTCAGCCGATCCGGAACAAGAGTGGCAAGGTGCTGGAGCGATATACCGCTCAGCCAGTCGGCGACGCCATTTCGATTCTGGCCTTGATCACGCCGCATGAGACGGACAAACGAACCGATGGGGAGGGAGCGCTCTATTTCTTCCCCGGCGGCGTGACGGAGCACGCGGTCATACAACTGACTGACTCGAGCGACACGGTCTACAGCGTCGAAATCCACCCCCTCACTGGCAACGCGCGCATTCACAACTTCGCTTACGAGCCCCTGGACGAGCTCGACGATGAAGGGGAAGTCCAAGATTCGCTATGACCGGACGCGGCTTCACCTTGCTGGAAGTGATGATCGCGGTGGCGATCCTCGGCCTGTCGCTCACGGCGATTTTTTCTAGCGAGGTCGGTGCCGCAAACATCGCGGCACGCGCTCGCCGGCAGAACGTCGCAGCGACTCTAGCGCGCTGCAAGATGGGTGAGATCGAGGAAGTCATTGCGATCGAAGGATTGCCAGCCATCGAAAAGAAGGATACCGACGCTTGCTGCGAGCACGCGCCCGTCGAGGGCTTCGAGTGTGAGTGGATCGTGGAGCGCATCATCCTCCCGGAACTCGGCTCACAAGGTGGCGAAGAGGGGGACGAGAATCCCGATGACGACTTGACCGAAGGTCTCAACGAAGTGGCCGATGACGTACAAGAGGCCGCAACGACCGAGCAGGCCCTCGCAGGCGAATCGGGGAACCTCGCGATGCTCGCGTTGGAGATCGGGTTCCCCATCTTGAAACCCTTCCTCGAGGAACAGGTGCGCAGAGCTACCGTGGCCGTCCGTTGGAAGGAAGGACCGAAGGAGCGCGGGTTCGACGTCATCCAATACCTCGTGGCGGAGCAGGGGGCGGCGGTGGATGACGCAGCGGCGGATGAGACCGCAGAGGAGGAAGGTCCATGAAACGAGGTTTCACTCTCCTCGAGATCATGCTGGCCGTGTCGGTTCTCGCCCTGGTGGGCACGATGGTCTACGGCGGCTTCTCCCAGACCGCTCTCAACAAGGCGCGAGTCGAAGAAGACGTCGACCACTCACGAATCATACACATGGCGCTCGAACGCATGGTTCGAGAGCTCAGCATGGCCTTCGTGTCGACCCACGTGAACCCGTCGCTCGACCTCCGCGTCGTGGACACGGCCTTTATCGGGCACGACAATGGGAAAGACGACCGAATCGATTTCACGTCATTCTCTCATCGGCGGCTCTACCGAGACGCACGCGAGTCGGACCAAAACGAAATCAGCTACTTCGTCACTGAACACCCGGAAGAGCCCGGCGTACAGGTTCTTGCGCGCCGCGAGCAGAATCGAATCGACGATGACCCGCGGCGGGGTGGCAAGTCACAGATCCTCATCGAGAACATCGAAGAGTTCAATCTCGAGTACTTCGATCCTCTTCTGACCGATTGGGTGCAGACCTGGGACACGGAAGATGTGCTTGCCCAACCCAACCGGCTCCCCACGCAAGTGCGAATCCGGCTCGCCGTCAAAGACCCGCGACGCCGTGGCCAGACACAGACATTCGGCACGCGAGTCATGATTCCCCTCACGTACGCCCTCAACCACGCCAACTACAACCCATGAACCAGGCCACCACAAGACCGCGCCGCAAACGCTCCGAAGAAGGCGTCGCCCTCATCTTGGCCATCACGACGGTGGCGATTCTCTCAGTCATGCTGGCGGACATGCACGAAACGACTGGCACGGCGTTTGCGGTATCGACTTCGCAGAGAGACGCACTGCAGGCGGAATACATGGCGAAGAGCGCCCTCAATCTGACGCGTTTGCTGATCGCCAAGGAGCCCGAAGTTCGGCGATTCGTAGACCCGGAGCCCGAAGTTCGGCGATTCGTAGACCCTCTCTACCGAGGCGCGACGGGTCGGCCCGCCCCCCAACTTCCGGTCTGGAACTTCGTGAACGAGATTCTGTCGCCATTCTGCACCCCCGAGGACCAGCAGGGCACCTTGATGCAGCTCGGAATCGACTTCGGGGATACCGTGGGGTTCGACAACCTTCCCGGCGAATGCCACGTCATCGCCGTCAGCGAGAATGGCAAGATCAACGTCAACGACCCGCTGTTCCTCGACGGCGAGCGAGCCCGAAACAACGTCGCAGCTCAGCTGTTTTCGCTCACCGGCGGACAACTTCCGGAGAGCCCCTACGACATCTTGTTCACGAAGCCAGATGAGACCGGCACGCTGACCACGCGCATCGACCTCATCACGGCGGTGATCGACTGGTGGGATCACGACATTCAGCGCACGGATTTCGATCCCGGCGCCGGACTGACTCGCACGGGCGGCACCGGCACGGAGGACGACTCCCTCTATCAACTGTACGACAGCCCGTACCGCAACAAGAACGCCCCCTTCGACTCGATCGAAGAGC
>JAFDFW010000533.1 GCA_019309605.1 Deltaproteobacteria bacterium
TTTTGGATGTGTCCTCGAAGCAGCGAGGCGAACTCCCGCGCCGTGTGTGCGAGCGTTCCGTAGTCGTCCTCGCTCCAAGTCGTGGCTTGTTGCGCAAGCGCATCGAGCGTGCGCACGAGCGATCGACCCTTGTCGTGCTCGTGCAGCATGACGGCGATGGGACCGGCCTCCCGCGGAAAACCGTGATCGACCATCGCGACGAAGAGAATGTTCTCCTCCTTGGCGTGATGATAGGTGTCGCCGAAGTCACGGATGAAGGAGACGAATCGGGCCAGCTCCGCTTTGTCGTCCGACTCGCTTCCGGACCCCAACGTCGTGACCCACGCCTCCATGGCATCGAGTCCCTTTTCGATGAGCCGGTGCTCTTCCATCAATATCTCTATGGCTTCCACGTCAGCGTCCTTCCCGTTGGCGTCGCGAGCTCCGCTGTAGCAGATTCATAGCCTGGTATCCTCCCGCCATGCCCCCCGCCGCACTACTCCTACTCCGCGACACCTTGGTCACCGTGTCATGCGCATCCCTGTGGTGGCTTGAAGCGCGAGGTGGGCTGACCGGCATGGGTGGCACCGTGGTCAGCATCCTCGCAGGTCTGTCGATCGGCGTGGTCGCCTTCCTCGGGCATGAATGGGGCCACGCAGCGGGGTCGAAGCTCAGCGGTGCGACGATCTACTTCGCCGAACACGCCACCAGTCTCTTCTTGTTCACCTTCGACACCACTGCGAGCACCAGAAGCCAGTTCGTCGCGATGTCCATGGGTGGCTACGCCGCTTCTGCGGCGGCGCTCGTAGCCGCGCTCGTGTGGCTCCCGCGCGACCAGCTGTCTGGGCAGGTTGGCCTGGCCGTCGTCGGCATCGGCATCGTCGCTACCTTGGTGGCCGAAGTACCGACGACAATTCGCGTCGCGCGCGGAGGCCCGATGCCGCGCGGGCACGTGTACCGCTCCGACGCCTAACCAAAAGGGGAAACACGACCATGCGGCTTCCGATCGACATCAACGAAAGTCTGCGGTCTATCTCGGGACGGCCTGCCGGGAAACGGACGGTGTCCTGTTCACGGTCGATCATCATCGCGGATCGGAGGAAAACCAACCGGGCTGGGAGTACCACGACGCGGAACTGTGGGACGAAGCGGCCGGCGCGCTCGATACGCTGCCTATCCTTCGCGCGACACTGCGCCGCGCAGGACTTGAAGACTCGGTGATCCCGGTGGTCGGGCAATCCCCGATCATTGCCAAGCATTGGCGTACGCCCGTGAGTTTGTTGTTCATCGACGGCGGGCACACCATGGAACACGCCACGAACGACTATCGCGGATGGACACCACACCTGATGCCCGGCGGCATCCTGGCGATTCACGATGTGTTTCCGGATCCAAAAGATGGCGGCCGCCCACCTTTTGAGATCTTTCAGCTCGCGCTGCGTTCCGAGCTGTTTCGTGAAGTCGAGTCGGTGGAGACTCTGCGGATTTTACGCCGGGTGGAGGACCCGTGATCGATGAGCAGGCGGCTTGCAAGCGTATCGCCGTAGAGGGCGTCCGCCGCGAGGATGACGGCAGCCTGCGTCCAAGATGGGGTTTCCTCCGGCCAGAAAATCCGCTCCTTGAATTGCCACCCCATCCAATAGGCGCCGCCGGCGTCGGTATGCCTTGCCTGACTTTCGAACAAGGCGAGGGCCTGCGCGCGACGCCCCACGGAAATCAAGGTCATGACGAGCTCGGACGTCTCGGCGACCGTCACCCATGGCTCATGCGCTACGCATCGGCACCCGCGTCCGGGCTCCACGAACCTGTCCCAGTCCGCGTGCAGCCGCCAAGCTGCGCCCCGCCCGTCTAGCGCGCCGGAAAGGATCGGATAGTACCAGTCCATGGCGAACGCCGACCGCTCCTCCCGTTGACGACCAAAGCGATGTGGCTTTGTGCGGATGGCCTCGCCAAGCTTTTCACGAGCAAGCGCCCAGCGCTCGACATCCTCGCCAAGCTGTCGGCCAAGATCGATCGCGCATTGCAGGCTCTTGTAGATCGAGGCGTTGCCCGCCAGCAGTGCGTCGTCGGCACCGCTCTTTGCCGCTGCTTCGGCTGACCATGAAATATCGCCGTGCACGGATTGATGGCGGAGCACGAAATCAATCGCGCGCGCCACCATGGGCCAGTAGGCCGCCGCGAAGCGCTCATCGGCCCACAGAAGTGCGGCGTGCCGCACGCCAACTGCGCAATACGCGGTGAAGTTCGTGTCGTGGCATGTCGGGGCTGGCCCGCGCGACATATGCCGCTCGTCTTCCATTGGAACCGCGTTGCCGTATTCAGCCAGCCATGAACCATCCGCCTTCTGGCGCTCGGCGAGGTGCTCAAACGCGCGCCTGGCAGCGGACGCCTCCCCCACGACGGCAAGCGCCATCGCGCACTCGGTGTGGTTCCAAGGGTCCCATGGCCCGTCCTCGTACCAGGGAATTGCCCCGTCGGCGCACTGGATCGAGACGATCCGACTTGCAGCCCCTTGCAAGGCGTCACGGAAGTCCGACGCGTCGAGGCGTTTCGCGTCGACGGTCACGCTACTTCCTCCGGACCGAAATAGAGAACGAGGCTCTTGCCCATGATCGGATTCAGGAGCGCTTCGAGCGCGCGAGTCAGGGCAGGCCGTTTGAGAAGATCCCAAACGAGAAAGCTGTGATAGGCCTCGATCAGCGGGTGATCGTCGCGCCGCTGCCAGAACAGGCATTTCAGCCACCAGAAAGGAGCGTGCAGGGCATGGGCGTGGTGCTTTCCGGTGAAGGCAAAACCCTTGCTCTGAATGGCACGGCGCAGTGCGAGCGCGTCGAAGATCCGGATATGTCCGCCCGAATCAAACGGGTATCCGTCGGGCGCCGGAGCAAGCTGCCAGCAGAGCCGCTCAGGCCAAGCCCTCGGCACGCTGACGCAGAGCCGTCCGTGGGGCTTCAGCACTCGCCGGATTTCCGAAAGGACGTCTTCAAAGGCTGCGATGTGTTCGAGCACCTCAGAACAGATCACCACGTCAAAGGAGTTGCTCTCAAAGGGAAGCTCCAGGGCGTCAGCGACGTGCAATTCGGTCACGACCTCGTGGGACGACTCGCGTGGCGGGAGGTCGTCTAGGGCCTCGCGCGCCGTTGCCAACGAAGGCTCATCACGATCGACGCCGACAACATTCACGTAGCCGAGCGTATGCAGCGCATGCACATGACGGCCTTCGCCACAGCCCAGGTCGAGCACGTGGTCGCCTGGCTTCAGCGCCAATCGATCTAGCTGCGCGGTCAACATGCTGCTGATATCGCGTCACGAAACACGGCGTCATAGATCGGCGCGATGCTCTGCCAGTTGAAGGTATCTTCGGCGCGTTTCAGGCATGCGGCCGCCACGGCCTCGCGCCGCTCGGGGTCGTCCAGCAGGCCGGCGATCGCGTGCCGAAGAGCGTCGGCATCGCCTTTGGCCACGACAACGCCCGCATTCCCGGCAACTTCCGGCAGCGCCCCGCCATCGGTGACAATCACAGGCGTTCCGCAACTCATGGCTTCGGCCGCGGGCAGACCGAACCCCTCATAGAGCGATGGGGACACGAGCATGGTGGCCGTCTGGAACTCGCGAGCGAGCTGCTCCCGGCTTAGGTCGGATTTGAACTGGACCTTGTCGGCAAGACCAAGCTCACGGATCTGTTTCGACGTCCCCCCTTTGCGTGGTCTTCCGATCACGACCAGCTCGAGGTCGGGGTGGGTGTCGAGCAACTTGCTATA
>JAFDFW010000534.1 GCA_019309605.1 Deltaproteobacteria bacterium
TATCGTCGTCGGGCTTGCGGTCCTGCTCGTTCCCCTGGGGATGATGCGGCTGATGATTGCGGTCGGGCGCAGTCCCCGACTCGGGCTCTGGGCTTTCGCGCTCGCCTGGGACTTCAGCGTCAGTATGGGCTTCATCGCCTACACGCTCGGGGTCGGTCTCTCGTTCTTCTTCATGGCACGGGTGCTGGAGGGCCTTCGTGGGGGGCGTTGGACCACTCGTCGCGAGGTCCTCAAGACGGGCGCGCTTGCCGTCGTTTTGCCGCTGACGCACGCCCAGGCGACGGCGACTGCTGGCTTGCTGCTTGGCCTGCTCGCCTTGGCCGAGCTTCCCGACAAACGTCACTTCCGTTGGTTGATGGGCTGGGCCGTCCTGCCGGTGGCAGCCCTGTTGCCGTGGGTGCTCACGACGCCGTCCGGCGGAAGGGGGCCGGTGCCCCCCGTCGCCGACATGCTCTACTGGGCTCCCGCCGGAGAGCGCATCGCCCGGTTCGTGCACTACTCTCTCGGCTTCGTTCAAGGTCCCGTTGCCAGCGAAATCCAGGGGATGACCATCCTCACCCTGTTGCTGCTGCCACTTGTCTTTGCGTCCATGCGTGGTGGTTCTCGGCGGGTCAACCGGCGCGCGTGGGTGCTCTACGCCGGGGCGTGGCTCATGTACCTGACGCTACCGGCATCACTATTCTGGCCGTTTCACCAGATCCTCATTTACGAACGCTACACCACCTTCGTGATGCTCTTCGCACTCCTTTTGCCCGGCGTGAGCTTCGTCGGCATTCGGAAGAGCCTGCTTGGCCCTGGTCTGGCAATGGCTCTGGCCTCTGCCGGCCTGGTTACCTGGTTCTTCCACAAGTACGACCAGCACACGGCTCCGCTCCAGGAGATATTCGACGAGATCCCTCCGGGCAAGAAGGTCTTGCCCATCATCTGGTCACGCCGAACCCCCGAGTCGGTCCACGACACCACGTGCGGGATCACCGCCTACTACAATGCTCTGAAGGGCGGCTACTCGCCGAACATCTTCGACACACCGAACCTCCCGGTCCGGTACGTCAAGGAGCATCAGATTCCAACGCCGGTCTGGAAGCTCCCTCGGCAGATCAACGTCGGGGAGCACGGCGTCCTCTATGACTACGTCATCGTCCAAGGCATCGAACGAGACCGGCTCCGCGAGGACCGGGAGTACTCGACGGTCGCGGGCGACCGCGTTCGCGCCATGCTCGTGAAGGAAGCAGGAGACTGGCGGCTCTATGCTGTCGAGCGGATCCCGGTGAAGGCTGCCGACTAGTCGTCCAGAGTCACCATGAAGCTCTCGGTCGAGTTCACGTAGCCGCCGCGGGACGCCGGCAGCCTCGAGTTTTCGTGCGTAAGCCCGTCCCTCGTCGTGCAGTGGATCGAAGCCGGCGGCGAGGGGTCATCGAGCACCTCAGTCTTGGCGGACCGTCGCGCGTACGATCAGGGTTGGTGCAGTTGCATGCTCTCTTAGCCCATCGGGCTCATCGTAAACGCCCAATGTCAAAACCAAACTCATGCGTCGGGTAGCTCTCCAATATTGAAATGTCGGGTAGGGGGTGGGTGCAAGAGGGCTGGCGAGCCAGCTTTTGAGGTGTTGCGATGTCTGACAACTCCCGGTCCATCCGGGGGAACGTCTCTGTGGGGCAAGAGGGCGAATGGCTTGAGAGGGCGTCGGTAGGCATCGAGTGGGGCGCCCGTTTCAGGTGCCCGACGGCGACAGCCTGCCGGCGAACCGGTCGCGGACGATGCGCTTTTCGCGCTTGGTCTTGGCGGACTTCACGAGCTCGTATTCCTTTTGTTGTTGTCGCTTGCGAATCTCGGTGAGGGCGCCGCTCAGGAGCTTGTTTTCGACGATCGCGCCTTGGGTCACGCAGCCGTCCTTGTGAAACGGGCGAGCGGCAAGGGCGACTCCTTGGAAGCGAATCGACACGCGCCCGTCTTCGTACTCGACCACGGTCACGCGCTTGCGCGCAGCAGCTTTGGCCTGCGCGGTCGGCTCGAGAAGATACATCGTGCGCTTGTGATGCACGGTGAGCTGCGCGGTCACGCGTCGCTCTTCTTGCCAGGTGAAGATGTCGTCGAGATGGTCGTGCTCGGTGAGTGAACGATGCGCATCGTGATCGTTTCGCGCCACGCGTCCGAAGCGCCGATTGTAGTCGTCCATGAACTTCGGCAAGTACGCATTCGCTTCGTCGATCGTGCAGATACCCCGCAACCGCAGCTCCTTGACGAGCCGGTCTTGAAGCGTTTGGTGCGCGCGCTCGACGCGGCCCTTGGCGGCCGGGGTATTGGCGCAAATCACGTCGATATTCAGCTCGCTCATCGCGCGTCCAAACTGCGTGAAGCCGTCGCCGGCTTTTGGGCTCTTGGCATTGACGCGAAATACCCCCGCTTTGTCGCTGTAGAACGCGACCGGCTTGCCGTGACGCTCGAGATACGCGCGCGTCGCATGAAAGTAGCTGAACGCGGATTCGGATTCGCACATCCGGAGCGCCATGAGCTTGCCGGTCGCGTCATCGACATAGACCAGGAGCACACAGCGAGGTCCGCGGTCCTCGAACCAGTGGTGGTCCGAGCCGTCGATCTGCACGAGCTCGCCGTAACAATCACGGCGATGCCGGGGCTGCTGGATGCGTTTCTTACGCTGTGTACGGGTCTTCCAGATCCCGTCTTCGATCATCCATTTTCGGAGCGTCTCGACCGACAGGCGAAGGCCGTGTGCCAACGTCGGGCCGAAATCCGGATACTTCGTCCGGACGATGCGCAGGGCCTCCTCACGCAGCCCGTCGGGCAAGACGTGATTGCGCTGGCCACGCTGACGC
>JAFDFW010000930.1 GCA_019309605.1 Deltaproteobacteria bacterium
GGCGCTGAGGTTGGTGAGCGGATCGGATGGAGCACGCCCGGAGTCGAGTGAGAACTGCCGTTGCACGCCGTTCTTTCCGCGTGGCACGACCGTGTCTGGAGCGAGTTCGTCGCCGACCAGCAGGAAGTCCCGATAGTGGCTCGCGCTTCCACCAAAGACCGGCTTCTCGTGGCAACCCGCGCAGAACGTGAGATTGAACTCGGGGCCGAGGCCCTCCTCGGGTGTAAATCGGTGAAGGGCGACCTTCCGGCCACGTTGGAACGCTGCGAGCTGTTCGGGTGTGGCGGAGGGCAGAGGTGCGCCGAGCTCCGCAAAGATCCCGTCAGCGACCGGCACGGGCGCATCGGAGGCGCAGCCAACGGGCAAGGCGCCCGTCATGCTGAGCGCGAGCATCGCGCCCCAGGCTTTCATGTCGAGGATTGAATCAAGCAAGGCCAACGAGGCGAATATAGCCCGCCGCGGTCACGGGACAATGTAAGCTCCTAGACCTGATTCGATGGAGATCCTGTCCAGCCGCTTCATGCTCCACCCTCGAGATTTCGACCGCAGTGTGGGCTTCTATCGTGACGTCCTCGGTCTTCATCCGATGCGGGAGTTCGGCCAGGGTGACTCTCGGGGCATCGTCTTCTTCCTGGGTGGCGGCTATCTCGGGCATCGTCTTCTTCCTGGGTGGCGGCTATCTCGAGCTCACCGACCGCCAGATCGATCCGCCTGCCCCATCCACCGAGCTTTGGCTGCAGGTGCGCGATGTGCGCGAGGCAGAGAGGGAGCTTCGCGCGGCCGGGATTTCCATCATCGAGAGCGCAGATGAGAAACCCTGGGGCCTGATCGAGCTTCGCGTGTCAGACCCGGATGGCTTGGTACTGATCCTCGTCGAGGTTCCGTCGGAGCATCCGCTGCGCAGAGACCACCGCTCGATCTAATCAGCGCTCGCCGAGGTCCATTGGGACGGTCTGTTCGGTGGCGCTTGTCGGCGGTGGCTCGTCCGCCTTCTCGATGTCCTCGCCGTATGTATTCCACCACCGCTCGGCGTCCGCCCGGGTCCACTGCGCGATCTCGAGACGATCCAACGCGTCGGCGAGCTCTTGGCCCGAGACCGGCCTGTCGGACTGAGCCTTCGCGAGGCATGCGAAAATGAGTGCCTCGAGCTCGGCCGGCACTTCTTCGCAGGAAACCTCCGCAAACGGCAGGGGCTTCGTGTGCAAGTGGTGGAGGCAGACCTCCATGATCGTCTTTCCTTCAAAGACGTGGCGTCCCGCAAGCAGGTAGTAACCCACCGCGCCCAGGGCATAGAGGTCGGTCCGTCCGCCCATCAATGCCCTGAGGGTCTTGGATCGCCTCTGGGCTCAAGTAGTGTGGCGTGCCCTTGATCGACATCGTGTTGGTTTGTTCGAGGTCGTCGACCTTGCCGAGGTTCTTCACGAGCCCGAAGTCGAGCACCTTGGTCACGTCGGGGACCCCCCCCTGGCGCGCGAGCATGATGTTGCTCGGCTTGATGTCCCTGTGAATCAACCCGACGCCGTGCGCCTCGTTGAGCGCCAGCGCTGCGTCACGGAGGATGCGTACGACCCGCGGTTGAGGTCCGCCAGCTTCGACCACCTGAGTGAGCGTTGCTCCGCTGAGTAGCTCCATCGCATAATAGAAGAGCCCATCTGGTGTGCGGCCGTAGTCGTAGATGGTGACGGTGTTGGGATGGGTGAGCTTTGCCGTGAGCTGCACTTCCCGTCGGAATCGATCGAGAGCATCCCGATCGGCGACCTCTGGACGGAGGAGCTTGATCGCCGTGGGCCGCTTGAGCATGCCGTGCTTCGCCTGGTACACGACGCCCATTGCGCCTTCGCCGAGCTTCCGTTCGAGGTTGTACTGCCCGAGCTTCTGAACGTCGCTGACCTCTTTGCGCAAGCGGTGAATCACGCGAGACGCCAGGGCGGAGAGGCCGACCGTCAGCGTCCACCACATGATCGTGACCACGGACTGCAAAGCAGCAACGCGACTCGCGGACTCTGCATCGTAGCCAAGCTGGCCCCAAATGCTGAGGTCCACGTCCAAGGAGTGCCAATACATCGTCGTGACCAGCGGGATGCCGATGAGAATCGCGGAGCTTGGCACGAACACGCTGCGCGCGAACATCATCAAGGCGAGAATGAACGCTGTGATCGTATCGGCGCCGACCTCCGGGCGAATGTCGAGGCCCATGCCGATGTAACCGACGCAGGCTAAAACGATCCCCGTGTTTGCGACCGCGTGAATTGCGTTGACCGACAGCTGCCCACGCCGGCAGATCAGCCAGACGCCGATGAGGGGCAGGATTGCAGCCGCGTGGAGCAGAAAACCCGGGTCGGTGAGTTGCTCCCGCAGAAAGCCAAAGAGGGCGCCCATGAGGACGCGGAAGAGCAGGGCGGTGCCCCCGAGTACTGCGCCGATCAGCCCGAAGACTGCGACTCTGTGTTGCAGGAAGGCGCGTGCCTCGGGATTCGCGAAGTAGGTGCTGCTTCTCATGCCTGCCCGCCCATGATGACTAACTTCGCAAATTGTAGCCACTGCGCAGCAACGCGCTAGTGACTCCGAGAAGCACCAAGAACGAAACCAGCACGACCCCCGCGCTGGTGACTGGCGACACGTCCGCCACCCCGAGGAAGCCGTACCGAAGCCCATTCACCATATAAAGCAGAGGGTTGAAACGGCTGATCGTGTTCCAGGGCTCGGGCAGGAGATCGATCGAGTAAAAGACGCCGCCCAGAAAGGCCAATGGCAGAAGAACGAAGTTCGGGAAGATCGCGAGATGA
>JAFDFW010000072.1 GCA_019309605.1 Deltaproteobacteria bacterium
ATGTCCTTTGCCACGAAGTCGATGCCCGCTTCGTTGAGGAACTTCAGCGCCTTTCGGCAGGTACTGCACTTGGAGTACTGATAGACGATCATCGGCCAGCTGGCGCTTTCTCGTATTCGTCGATGAGCTCGTCGAGGAGACTGTCCATCCAGGCCTGTGCTTGCGGGCTGCCGAGCACGTTCGTGAAGGCAGGCCATGTGGCGTCGGCCAGGGCATCGATCGGGGGGCGAGCTCCACTACCATCGATCTGCAGGACTTCGCCAAGAGTCTTGTCCGCGGAGTAGTCCATCACCCGGTCAATCCAGCCGCGAATGCCCGCTTGCATCTCGGGCGTCTCCGCCAAGTGTCGCGCGGTGATCTCCACAACGGCACCCATGTCGCCGAGCATCTCGTCGTTGGCCGCTTCCAAAAAGAAGGAAGGCGATTTCGACAGCATGAAGTTGACGAAAGTGGCGCGAAACTCGATCGATGCCGGGTCGTCGATCTTGGCGATGGTGAACTCGGCGGCGCGTTCGAGAATGCGCTCGGTACTGTTGGCTAGGAACGACTTGATCTCGGGCTCGATGAGCTTCTCCAGCTCCACGATCAGCTTCTCGGCAAACGCTCCGGCGCTCCCGAGAATCCCAAAGCGCCCTACCGGCGAGACCTTGACGAGCAAGCGCGGAAGCAGGGTCGAGAAGTCCTTCAGCGCACGGTAGAGCGCGTCGTTGAGCACCGCTTCCGCCGCCTCGCCACGAAACATCGCTCGAACCCAATCCGGGTGGACGAGCCCCGGGCGAGCCAAAGCCCCCTGAAGCTTCTCCTGTGCCTCCGGCGGCAATAGGCGATCGACCGGCTGCCTCGCGTCGACCAAGTCGCGGACGGGCGTCACCAGAAGATGGTCCCACGTCGCCTCCCAAAGCTGGCGCCACTCTTCTTGCGGGCGCTCCCCTTCGGTCATTCGATCTCGAAGCCAGAGCTTCAGTTCGCCGCGTTTGCTAGAAGCATCCCCCACGGAACCGACCCTAGCTTGAGTTGCACGCCTGGGGTAGGCGTCTATGACGACGGCATGACGACCCGTACACGCGACCGATCTCGTGAATTCGACATCGGCCTCTGGGGAGCCACGGGTTTTACCGGGCGCCTCGTAGCCGACTACCTCGTGCGGAACTACCTCGGAGGCAACACCGGACTTCGGCTCGCGTTGGCCGGGCGCAAGAAGGAGAAGCTCGAACGTGTCGCCAATGAAGTGGGGGCCCCGCAGCTTCCCATCCTGATCGGCGATAGCTTTAATGCGGACGCACTCAACGCGATTGCTGCGAAAGCTGAAGTCCTCATCAGCGCGGTCGGCCCCTACACGAAGTATGGCGCCGCGCTCGTCGCAGCCTGCGCGCGCAACGGAACCGACTACTGCGACCTAACCGGCGAGACGCACTTCATCCGTGCAATGATCGATGCCCACGAAGAGGAAGCAAAGAGAACGGGCGCGCGGATTGTGCACTGCTGCGGCTATGATTCGATTCCTTCAGACCTAGGTACGTTGATGGTTCAAGAATCGTTCATGCAACGCCACGGACGATACGCATCCGAGGTCAAGATGGCCGCCGGCGAGATGAAAGGCGGGATGAGCGGCGGTTCGCTTTCGAGCGTGTTGAATACCGTCGACGAACTCAAGGAGAACCCCAGCCTGAGGAAGGTGTTTGGCGATCCATACGCGCTCAACCCCAAGGGAGTCCGAGGGCCCGACAAGAGGGACCAGAACGGCGTGCGCTTCGACAAGGACTTCGATATGTGGACCGGGCCTTTCGTCATGGCGTCGATCAACACGCGCGTTGTACGCCGCAGCCATGCACTGATGGGGCTGCCTTGGGGAGAAGGTTTCCGCTACTCCGAAGTGATGACGACCGGCAAGGGTGCGGCGGGCTTGTCGAGGGCCGTTTCGGTTGCCGGAGGCATCATGGCGTTCATGGCAGGGATCGCTTTTCCGATTACGCGACCGTTGATCGAGAAGCGCCTGCCCTCCCCCGGCGAAGGGCCGAGCAAGGAAGTGCGTGACAAGGGTTTCTTCAAGACGCGGCTGATCGCTCTGGGTGACGGTCAAACCGTGCGCGGGCTCGTCGCAGATCAGCGGGACTACGGTTACGGGTCCACCGCTGTCATGCTCTCGGAGGCCGCGCTGTGTCTCGCATTCGATGACGCACAGCTTCCGAGTGACGGGGGCATCCTCACCCCCGCAACGGCGATGGGCATGCGCCTCGTCGAACGCCTTCGGGCGGCAGGGATGACCTTCGAGGTCGAGGGCTAACTCACCTGCTGTGAATGGAATAGGTGCCAAGCGCCTTTGCAACGAGTCGATCGGCCTCGAAGACCTCGGACTCGAGCACGGCGACGCGTGAGCCCTTGCGGACGACGCGGGTGTTGCAGACCAGCCCCCCTTCTCGCACGCTCGAAAGATAGACGATCTTGATCTCGATCGTCGCACAGCTCTCGCCTTTCTCCAGCAGCGTGTAGAGCGCACCGCCCATGCCCGAGTCTGCAAGCGCATAAGCAACCGCCCCATGCACGACCCCGTGTGGATTGAGGAGTTCCGGGCGGACGGGAACGCGGCATTGGCTGCTACCCGATTCGGCCGAATCAAACGTCAGACCAATCAAATCGGCGAAGGGGTGCGGATGCTCGCTCATGGGCCGGGAGGGTGCCACAATCACAGGGATTGCGGAACACCGTCGCTGACGCTGACGCTGACGCTGACGCTGACGCTGACGCTGACGCTGACGCTGACGCTGACGCTGACGCTGACACTCACACTCCCCGTGGCAATCCGGCAGGCTTCCCCGCGACCGAGAACGCATCGTCGTGGCGCTCGACAAGGCGCTATCCGGCGAGATCGCGCTCCGGCCCGAATGGTCGCGAGGCCTCTGAACACCTTTGGCGGTTGCGCCCTGCCCCACAATGGCCTTATGACTCGCCCCTATGACGATGACGCGAAAGCTGGGGATAGCGCTGGCGGTGCTCGTGACACTGCTCTTCGCAGGGACGCTCTACTACTTCATGCCTCGGGCGACCAAGGTCCTGATCACAGGAACCGAGGTCAAGCGGATGGACACCAAGGACTCTGCGACTGGTGACCACCGGAGCCGTGACGTTCGCTTCATCTACGCAACGGAACAGATGAGCAAGGAAGCGCTGGTATTCCGCAATGAGGACAACGGCTGGTACTTCAAGTTTGACTCGGGTGACATCGCGGCCGAGGCCTCAAAGCTCGCCAAGAACGAAGTCGATGAGACGGCACTGCTCAGGTACTACGGCCTGCGCATCGCGGTCTTGGACTCTTACCCCAACGTCCTCTCCTTGAAAGAGGTCGAATCGGACTACGTGTACGTCCCCTGGATGAACATGGTGATCCTCGTCGTGCTGCTGATCCTGTTCATCTGGGGCGGGGTCAAAGTTCGCCGATTGTTCAGCACTGCAAAGGCGAAGTTGAGCAAGAGGCCCGAAGGCTCATAAGTCGAACCGCTGGCAGTAGTCAGCCAACTGTTCTCGAACCCCTTCGGCTCTGAGCCCAAAACCTTCGGGGCTGTGTATGTGGATGTCCCTGGGCTTGCGGCTCTCGGCCTCGAGCATCGCCTGCATCGCCGCTCGGGTGGGGTCGCTCAACTCCATGCCGAGGTCTCGATAGGCCTTCGACATGGAGCCAATTGGATCCCGGCGCACGTCAAGGTGCCGCACGTGCGCAACTCGGCCGGGAGCCAACCCATCGGCAATATCCAGCGCGCGTTCGAGCGACGCGGGCAGGTAGCTGTCCATCAGCTCCGGCCCCAGCGCTAGCGGATCGATGTCGTCGCTGAAAAGCGCGCGGGTGTATGCGTAGAGGCTGCAAAGAGAGCTCATCGTCGTGGCCGGGTCGCGGTGCGTGAATACGAAGCGCGCATCGGGGAAGAGCTCGAGGATCGTGTCGAGAAACACCGAGTGGGTTGGATCCTTGAGCGCGAACCGAACCCCATGCGGCCGGTGGAACTGGACCAGCTGAAGCTGTTGGCGGTACTGGCCGTACGCAATCCGCGGGTCCTGCCCTTGCAGCCACTCCACATAGCCGGGAACGCGGTACTGCACGTTGTACTGCAGCGTGCGAAAGATGTTGGTGAAGAGCGCAACGCACTCCTCCGGCTCGCACGCGCCCATTGGATGAATCGCCTCGTAGTTCGGAGAAAGGCTCTCGAGTTGCTTGAGCACGCGCGCGAGCTGTTCCGGTCGCTCGTCTTTCGCGTCCTTTGGTGGAACCGGATACATGCTCTCCCAGTACGGCATCGTCCGCGTGTCCGGATCCTGCGCGAGCAATCGATGAACGAATGTCGTGCCGGTGCGCATCCAGCCGACGAGGAAGATCGGTGACGGGATCTCGGTATCGAGGATTGCCGGGGTCTCGCGGATCGCGCGCTCGATCAGCAAATGCTCTCCGGCCATTCGAACGCAATCCATCCCGGCGGCAATGCGGCCGGAGAAGCTCAACGCGGCGTCTTCGTGCAGTGAGCCCACGAGCGCTTGGAGCGCGGCCAAGGTCTCCGGCTTGGGATCGCCGACTCCGGGATTCTGGCGTTTGGCTTTTGCGAACCACGCTTCAGCCGATGGCGTTCCAAGGCTCGGCAGCACGCGGCCTACGCCGTTGGTGGCTCGATACCACCAAGGCTGGACCTTGCGGGCGGTGGTGAACTGCTCTGCCCGAAGGGGCTTCTTACGCTCGGAACCCATTTGTTCTCTCGTCCGCTTTTTTCTAGCAGGTCACAGGACGGCTGCGAGCGCATCGCGAAGCGCAGTGCGGTCCTCATCGTCTTCGTAGGGCAGCGAGGCGACGAAGCGTTCTATGTCGAATACGGCAGACGACTTGCGAAGTGCGGCAACCTGCCTGCTGATCTCATCCTCATCAGCCAGCATGCTGCTCGCGGCAACTTGATAGGCGAGTTCCCGAACCCTAGGGGCCGGCTGGTATTGCGAGGCATCCAGTGCCTCTCGGTAGCGCCCCTGATGGAACAGGGCTCGGGCAAGGTGCGACCAGTAGCGTGGAGGGTGATAAGGGTTGAGACGCATGGCCTTTCGGATCCAGGTCTCGGCTTCCTCGCACCGCCCGGCAAAGGATAGGATCTCACCCATCGCGCAGACCGAGCGATCGTCGTTGGGGTTGAGCAAAAGCCCTCGCTCCTGATGCCGAATCGCCAGCTGAAGGTTCCTTCGTAGCAGCGCGATCTGCGCGAGGATGCGAAGGCATTCGCTATCCGACGCATCGAGCGCCAGTCCGCGCTTGGCCGACACCTCGGCCTGGTCGAGGAGCTCTTCATACTCGCTCGGTCGGAAGTGCATCGCCATGCCGAGCCCGCAGGCCAGCCACGCATGGGCCTGCGCGTAAGTCGGATCCGCCTCAATCGCGTGCTCGAACATGTCGATGGCCGTTTGAGTATCCTCGAGGGTCTGCCGGTGGTGATGTGCCTTCCCACGGAGGACGTAGTCATAGGCGTCCAGGCGCTCGGGTGGCGCTCGCCGAGCCTTCGCAAGCTGCGCAGCTTCGACCCGGCCGGCCAGCGTGGACACGATGGTCGATGAGAGCTCGTCTTGCACGAGGAAGACGTCCTCGATCTCTCGATCGAAACGGTGCGCCCACAGAGTCGAGCCCGCATGGGCGTCGAGGAGTTGGACGCTGATCCGAACACGGTCGCCGGCGCGTCGCACGCTTCCGCGAAGGAGGAACTGCGCATTGAGCTCGGCCGCCGCGTCCCGGTCGGATACCTCCCGGCCTCGATACGCGAACGTAGAGCCGCGGGAGATGACCATGAGCGAGCTGAAGTGCGAAAGAGCCGTGATGATGTCTTCCACGATCCCGTCGACGAAATAGTTGTCCTCAGGCCCAGAGAGATTGTCGAACGGGAGAACCGCAACAGTGGGCAGTTCGTGTTCCGAGCGAACCGGCGGAGTCGCTTGCGCGCTCGGTTCACGTGGCGCGCCCCCGCCGCCCCCACTGCGAATCCGTTCGTAGACCTCAGTGGTCCCGGAGCTCGGTGTCGTGCCGAGCTCCCTCGAAAGCGCATCCGTCAGGAACTCGTACTGGCGAAGCGCGTCTGAGCGCCGCCCGATTCGCTCGAGGAGCTCCATCAGATGGCGGTGAGCGGGTTCGCAGGCAGGGTCCATCGCGATGCGGCGATTGAACACATCGACCGCCTCTTCGCCGCGATTGAGATCGGCGAGCGTGACCGCGAGCCGCTCGATGACATCGCACGCAGTCCTGCGAAACTGATGCTGTGCGCCGAGAAGCCACTCGTCGTAGAGTTCCTCGCGAAGCACGAGGCCGTCGAGGAGATCATCGCGGTAGAGCGCCATGCAGCGTTCGAGATCGGCGACATCTTTGCTCCGAGCGAGGCCGTCGAAATCCCGGGCGTCGACCGAGCACAGGTCCAGGTCCAGCGCCAAGGCGTCGCCCGTCGAGGCGATCAACGGGCCACAAGAACGCCGAATCTTGGATAGGGCCTGCCGGAGATTGTGTCGGGCCCGCTCGTCGCCCGTTTCGCTCCAGAGGAGCGCCGCGACCTGCTCGCGGCTGTGGGGGCGGGCGCTCTCGACCGCCAGATACCCCAGTAATCCTTGGATTTTCTTGCCGATGACGTCGAGGGCCGTCCCGTCCGACCACTGAGCGTCGAAGGGGCCGAGCACATTGAGGCGAAGGGTCCTGCTCATCCTGGACGGATTATAGACGAAGAATAGACGCCACATAGCCTTCGCTCTGACGCTCGATAAACGGCGGCCACCGAGGATGGAGATGTCCCCAACGGGACTCACCACCAAAGGAGACCGCCATGACCACCCAGCCACAAACCGAACTACCGAAGCCCGCCGTCCTGCCAACCAATCTGCAGGCTGCCCGCACCTGGGGCGCCGGAGGCGAGAAATACGACCAAATCAGCCGAGGGATCGCCGACGCGATCGAACACGCGGTCGACGCACTCGATCCGCAGCCGGGCGAGCGCATTCTCGATGTCGCGACCGGAACGGGCTGGGCAGCCCGCCGTATCGCGGCCCGGGGCGCCATCGTGACCGGTGTCGACCTCGGCGCAGAGGTGATCGAGGCTGCCAAGTTGCTGCGCCCCGACATCGACTTTCGAGTTGGCGATGCCGAGGCGCTGCCCTTCCCTGACAACCACTTCGACGCGGTCATCTCCACCTTCGGCGTGATGTTCGCGCGGAACCCGGAGGCCGTCGCCGCCGAACTGGCACGCGTAGTTCGCCCCGGTGGCCGCGTATCGCTCGCGAACTGGGCCATCGGCGGAGCCGTACACGACATGTTCCAACTCATTCGCTCGTACAAGCCCGCAGAGGAGAACCCGGCGCCCTCGCCCTTCGAGTGGG
This sequence comes from Deltaproteobacteria bacterium, assembly GCA_019309605.1. GTDB lineage: Bacteria > Myxococcota_A > Polyangia > Polyangiales > Houyiibacteriaceae > SG8-38. Next base: position 7,369 of record JAFDFW010000072.1, read on the forward strand.
GAAGCGCCGGACGCGTCACCGAGCTCCTTGGGAATCACTTCGATGTGGCGTTTGAAAGCGGCACCTCGTTCTTCCAGCCGGAGAGTGGCGAGAAAGCATGGGCGACATTCTCCACCGGATTCGGTCCGGTCGTCGCCTTACTCAAAGTGCTCAGCGCCGAGAAGGCCGAGGCGCTCGAGGCCGAGTTCGTCGCCTTTCATGAGGCGCATCGGATGGGCGCGGGCATCGTGATGCGACGCCCGTACGTGATTACGACGGCCACGCGCGTCAACGAAAGTCAGAGGGTCTCATGAACCTCGAGCTCATGCCGCGCACGACAAGCCACGACGTCAGTGGCTTCGGCGTATTCTCGCACGGGGACGCGGGCCATGCGCACGTCATGGCGCACCGTATGCTCGACGAGGGGCAGCATGAGCTCGGCCATCGGCTCCTCGGCACATGGCTCGTGGGTCACGACGGGAGCGACAGCGACTGGACGCACCTTCAATGGCACATGGCGGTATTTGAGATCGCGGTCGGGAACTGGGAAGCCGCGTCGGCCCGATTCGAAACCCATATCCTTCCTGTTGCCGCGCACACCTACAATGCGCTCACGGACGCGCCGGCAATGCTGTGGCGGCTAGGCCTCGCCGCACCGCGACCCGTGACCTTGGCCTGGAAGCCGGTGCACGCGACGGCCGTGCACCGGCTGACGCGGCCTAGCAGTCCGTACGTCGAGCTGCATTGTCTGCTCGCGCTTGCGGGTGCGGGGGATGTTGAGGGCCTCGACCGCTGGTTACACGGAAGGCGCATCACCGAAGATCCCCGAGCCAAGCTCTTGGCTCAAATGGGCGTGGGTCTACGCGCGTTTGCTGCAGACGACTACGAGCTCGCCTCGGTCGTGCTCGCAAGGGCAGCGCCAAAGGTGTCAAACCTCGGCGGGAGCCACGCCCAGAACCTGCTCTTTTCCGAAATCGCCGACCTATGCTGGGCGCGAACTCAAACGACGACGCGCACGGCAGCATGATCGCCGACACCAACGCTGACGCTGACGCTGTCGCTGTCACTGTCACTGTCACTGAGAACCTCCGTGCGGTACAACCGCCAACGTGCCCCCCATCCAACTAGCCGCCCTCTGGCTCCTCGCCATCGTCATGATCGCCATCGGCGCTTCCCACTTCGCTCGCCCGAACCCCTTCGTCCGAATCGTGCCGAAGTACCTGCCCGCCCCTCTGGCGCTCGTTTACATCAGTGGCTTCTTCGAGATCCTCGGCGGCATCGGGCTGCTCATCCCCGAAACGCGCGCGTGGGCGGCCTGGGGTCTCATCGCCCTCTACGTCGCCGTGTTCCCCGCGAACATTTACATGCTCACGCACAATATCTCGCTCGACCCGGAGAAACCCATCCCACGCTGGGTGCTCTGGGCACGGTTGCCGTTTCAGTTTCTCTTCATCGCATGGGCGTACTGGTTCACCGGGTGAGCTCAGGTACCGCCAACGGTCCAGAGCGAATCCTGGAGATCCACAGCTACCCCGGTGGGCCTTCCCGGTCTGCGCTCTGCTCGCTCTGACAGCGGTGTGGTGGCACCGCTACCCGGTGGGTGTCGATCTTCCTCAGCACGCCCATCTGTACAAACTCTGGTGGCAGCTGCGAGAGGGCCCGATCGAGTACCAGCAGCTCTATCGTTACAACCTCTTCACACCATATTTTCTGCCTTTCACTCTGGGGGCGTTGCTCACGAAGGTCGGGGGCGCGCTCTTTGCCGTCAAGTGCCTCTTGTCCCTGATAGTGGTTGCAACGCCGCTGGCGATGGCGCGCTGGCTCAAGACCATCGGCGCGAACCCCATGTTCGGCCTCTTCGGTTTCATGCTGGCCTTCGACCTCACCTACCTATGGGGCTTCCTTTCGAACGTCTTCGCGATGCCGCTTCTCTTCTGGTACCTGGCGGTGTTCGAACGCCAGTACGAGAGGCCCACGAACCGCGGCATCTTGTGGACGACCTTGCTGGGCCTGGCGCTGTTTCTGAGCCACGGGATCGTATTCGGCATGGCCATGCTGGCGTCCGGCGTGAGTTACTTGTGGCGACGTGAGGTGTTCACGAAGTGGCGCGCTGGCATACACTTCGTCCCCCTCGCCCTCATGACCATCGCGTGGGCGTTCATGCAGCGAGGCCGGAACAGCTCTCGACCAAAGGACTGGTTCATCGACAACGATCGGTTGCTCTCGTTGTTTTCCGGCCCGTTCATGCCCACGGGGGACGCCTTCTGGGCAATGGTCGGTGTCGCGATCGTGCTGATCCTGGCGATCGTCGGGCGACCGCGCCTGGTCTTCAGCGTCGCCCGGGCCGTCCCTCTCACGCTTAGCTTGTTGCTCTTTGTCGTGTTGCCAGAATGGATCGCCTCTACCTTTCTCGTGGGCACGCGATTCTGCGTCTTCGTGCACGGCTTCGCCCCCGCCGTCTTTGCCCCGCGAACCAGTGGTCCGCTCGGTCGCAACCTCCCGCGGCTGGTCTCACTGCTCGTCGTCGCGCTCCTCGTCGTGCTCAACGTTCGCCTCCACCGATTCAACGAGGAGGCGCGCGGTTTCGATGATCTCGCGGTGGACCTGGCTTCTGAAGGCGACGTCATGCAGCTCGTGACGAAGACCGATCACACAAGTGCGGTCTTCGGAAGGGCGCAGTTCGGGCAGATGCCGGCTTGGCTGACCGCCCAGAGCGGGAACCTGCTCGAGAACGACTCAGGCGGATACTTTCAGATGCCCGTGCGGCGAAGGGCTACACGCTTCCCGACACGCTACCGCTACGTGATCGCCCGGGGAAACCTAACCAAAGCCAAGCGTGTAGTGGCCCGCTACCGCCCTAGAGCGCAGTTCGTCGGACCGTACGGCAAGTGGCTCTTGTTCGACGATCCCCCGCGTAAGGTCGGGCCTCTCACGGTCGTGCGCGACGCCCAAGGGTGGAGAGAGCTGCAATACAATCGCTCGGTGACGGGTGGCCCGCTACAGATCAACGGGCACCAGTACGCGCAGGGTCTCGGAGCCCACGCGGCGTCGTTCATCCGTGTTCGGGCAGACGAGGGGGGCGCAAGGCTCGCCGGTTCCGTGGGTGCCGACGACGGTTCGCGAGGGAGAGCCACCATGAGCTTTCGCATCCGCGACTCCGACGGAACGGTGCTGTTTCAGTCGAAGGAAATGACTTCGAACGTTGATGCCGTGCCTTTCTCGGTCCCCCTCGACGAGAGCCGCGAGCTCCTGTTGGAAGCCCTGGCCACGGGATCGACGCACTACGCCCACGCATCATGGGTCAACCTGCATCTCGAGTAGAAGGTCGCAGGTGTTGTCGGTAGACCGAGTCTCGCGCGGCCTTCCCGGTTTCGCCCTCGCTAGCGCTTACGTGGTCGCGGCTTGCGAACGCGTTTGAGGGCCTCTGCATTTCGCTCGGTCGAGTGCCCGCGCTTGGCGAGAATGAAATCGCCAACCACGTCGACAACACCGAATGTCCCATTGTCGACCAGCGGATAGATGCGGTCGACATCGGTGCCGCCGATGTTGTACTGGAACAAGATGAACTCGGCGTCCTGGATGCCGGCGGTCCGTATCGTGTACGCGTCGGGGCGATTGGACACGTGGGCCAACACCCTCTCCGTGCCGGCGACTTTGGCCTCCGGTGGGATGAGTGTGCGCAGCGTGGCAAGGTCCTCATAGCGCTGCACGTCCTTCTCGGTACGGTCGAACCTGAAAGCGGAGAAGCCACCGCGCGCCGTATTGTGCTGCAGGATCGCGCCGTGCTGATAGGACGTGGCAGCCATCGCCAGCGCCAATGCGAACATCCACGACCGCACTCGAGTCTCGCCTTGCCCGTCACCTGACCACGCCGGCTGCTTGATCATCGTCAGAACGACCACGGTCGCTAGGAATCCCTCGAGCGCCCAGTGCGTTGTGTACTGAAAGCCGATGTCGTAGAGGGCAGATCGCGTGGCCAGCAACGTCATCACCAATCCTGGCAAACAGAACACAAGCCCAATCGGTTTTCGCATCGGCAGGAAAACGAACGGCACCATCACCTGAAGAAAATATTTGACCTTGGCGCTCGCGAGCAGCGTCCCAATGGTGTACCCAGGGTTGCCGAAGATCGTCACCAGAACGCCGCCAAAGCCCCCCGGCCCGCCGGCCGGGACGAGCTTCTCGTAGTACCAGACGAACGTGGACTTCCCGTCGCGAAAATACGGCATCACGCCCATCTTCATCACCAGGAAGTAACCAATCCCGATCGCCGCCAACGCCAGTCCAGCCCTGGGCCTCGTGCGCGATAGTAGAAAGTACGCGCCAAGCACGAAGACGGAGAGCGCGATGTCCTCGCGCACAGAGAGACTCAAGAGCAGGGGAATGACGGCCCATCGATACTTGCCGATGTCAACCAGGTAGGCCAGCCAGAACACGAACCCGATCCCGAGCGGGGGATAGTGAAAGTCGTACAGAGTGCCGCCGTGCAAAGGCGCATAGAACACATACATGGCCGCGATCGAGACCGCTTGATAGGGGCCGAGGCGATTGCGTGCGAACAGGAAGAGCGGAATGACGGCCGCGCCGATGAGCGTGGCCTGAATGATCAGCAGAGTCTCTGCGCGCGGTGCGATCGCATAGATGGGCGCGAGCACGTACGCAAAGAAGGTCGCGTGATGACCCAGATGCGTGCCCTCGGGACCAAAAATCGGCGAGGCTTTCAGCAGTTCGCCCCGCATGGCGTTGAAGACGACGTTGTCTTCGATCCCCATGTCGTACGCGGACGTCCCGAGGTTCCAGTGATTGCGCAGGGTGAAGAACGAGAAATAGGACGCGTAGAAGAAGAACAACCCGATCACGAGGACCCAGGGGAGCCAGGCCGAGCATCGATCGAGGGCGTCTGCGGCACGTCGGCGGATCGAAGCAACGGGCCCGGAGCTCGAACTGAAGACTGGGGGTTCGACGAGCGAGCGATAGAACAACTTCTGCGCGACGAGGGCGGTGATTGCGGTGATGACCAAGAACTGGATGTCGAGGCCTTTCCAGATCTGCCAGTGAAACAGCATAGGGACGACGATCGCTAGGCACAGCGGGGAGAGCTTCCAGCCGAGCAACTCGATCCTGTGCGCCGCATCGAAGGGCCGCGCTCGGCGAGTCCACAAATAGATCGCAATCGCTATGAGTGGGAGCGCCAGTCCGATGCCCCCGAACAGACCCAGCAGCTTGCGGGTGGCAGGCTCGATCTGGTTCGATTTGATGTACGCGAGCATGAGATCGCCGAACACCAGCTCCCAAACCGCAATGCCGCACGAGGCCCCTGCCCCAAGCAACAGAGCCGTCCCGCGAGCGAGCGAGGACAGATGCTCGCCGCTGGGTGGCGACACTAGACGCTCCTCAGAGGCGGCACCTGCAAGCGCCGGCGCGTCCTCGGCGGGCTTCAACTCGTTTTCCACGCCGCCAGGTTAGTCATCTCGCGGGTCCTGTCCAACTGGCGACCACAGTCCCTCGCGAGGCTCCGATATCCCCCCCCTCACGCTTCTGCGCAGCGCCTTGGCTAGCTACTGAAAGCGCCTGGCTTCCCACAAGTTGCCGGTGGCAGAGGCACCCAGCAACTCACGCAGGTTTTCCACGGTCTCAGGGCTGCTTGGCGCAACGTCTTGGCTCTCCCGCGGGTCGGTCACAGCGTCGTAGAGCTCGACGTGGTCCGACAAGGCCTCGTAGACCAGCACATGTTTGT
>JAFDFW010000535.1 GCA_019309605.1 Deltaproteobacteria bacterium
TTCGCCCTGCCGGCTCGCGCTTCCGCCTGCTGTGGGGCGAGGGGGCTGCTGGCCGGGGCTAGATTGATTGCAGGCTCGTTCTCCAGCAGTTCCGTCCCCAAATGGCAGGCGGTAGCGCGAGCCGAAGGCGCAGCACGGCGCGAATGCGCCGCCAAGGCAGAGCGAAGCGATTGCCGCGGCAGGGAGGATTACGGGTGGGGGTGGGCGGGTTGGATGTAACTAAACCAAACCAGGCAACCGACTCTCCCCACCGCCACCATCCATCCGCGCCGTGCTTCGCCTTCGCCTGGGGCTCGCGCTGCCGCGCAAGGTGGGGTGGGCTAGTATCCGCTATCCGTGGGTGGCTCTGAGGGCTTTTTTGGTGGTGGTGCGGGCTCACCGTACTCGTCGATCAGCTTCTTTCTCAGCTTGTCGAGGAGCATGCGTTCGATGTAGCTCGGCATCGCCGGGATTTGGATGACGGCGCGGATCGGGCCTCCACCCTGGTCCTCGATTCGAACTAGCTCGACGCTGCCAGGATAGGTGCGTCCGTCGTCGCGGTAATCGAAGAGGAAGTAGCCGACAGCCTGGTCCCGGTCCTTGATCGCGTAACCCTTGTCGACGCGAATCAGGCGAATCGCGGCGCCCCAGACCTCGTCATAACTGTGACGGAAGTCCGCGGTCTTCTTCGCCTGGCTGGTCGCCGGCGAAAGGAGCGCGAACGTCATCAAGATGGCAGCCCAGACCCTCATCGGCCCCCAAGCTACCCAACCGCACCGACGCTGGCACTGCCCTCAATACACCCGCGGCAGCGCGAGCCCGCAGGGCGAAGCCCGGCGCAAAGCGCCGCCAAGCCCGCGCCGAAGCGCAGGGCGCGGCAGGGAGGATTACGGGTGGGGGTGGGCGGGCGGTGTAACTAAACTGGCACTGACGCTGTCACTGACCCTGCTTCGCCGCCAGCTCCTCCGCAATCGGCATCAACTTATCCCGGGTGTTCAGCGAGGGGTCTTCGATGACTCGGTCTAGGAGGGTGCGGAGGATCTGTCCGACCATTGGGCCTGCGCCTCCGTCCAATAACGGGATGACGTCGTTGCCTCCGATAGCGAGGTCCTGGGTCGTGAGGGCGCTGCCCTCTTCGATCGCTTTGTCGATTCGGCCGCGAAGCTCCTTCAAGGACTCGAGCTCTTCCTCGACGTTGCGGCCCTTGCCGAGCGCGTCGGCTTCACCGAGGCGCAACAGCGGATCGACGGTGTCGGTGCCCACTCGCTTGATGAAGCGGCGCACCGCGGCGTCGGTCCACTCGTTCGTGTAGCAGATCAAGTGATGGCGAATGAGGCCGACGACGAGGTCGCGCTCCTGGTTGGAGAAGCGGTAGTCGCGGAGCCATCGTTCGGCCATGTCGGCGCCGACCTTTTCGTGGTGGTAGAAGGTCCAGTCATTGGTCTTGTCGGACTTCGCGCGCGTGCGCGGCTTGGCCACATCGTGAAGAAGCGCAGCGATTCGTTCGACCGGGTCGCCCTCCGACTCGTCGAGCACGCGCATCGTGTGGCCCCACACGTCGTACGCGTGCCATTGATTCTGCGCGCAACCAACCTGCTCGAGCAGCTCGGGATAGGACACTTCGAGGATGCCGGTTCGTCGCATGACCTCGAAGGCCCGCGACGGCGTGCTCGCCTTCATCGCCTTCATCCACTCGTCGCGCACGCGCTCGGGGCTAACCTTCCGGAACGTGTCGAGGGCCCCGCGGAAAGCAGCTTCAGTGGCTTCTTCGAGCTCGAAGTCGAGCGTCGCGACGAACCGCGCGCCGCGCAAGATTCGAAGCCCGTCCTCCTGGAAGCGCTCGATCGGGTCGCCCACCGCCCGCAACACGCGGTTGCCCATGTCGACCAAACCATCGAACGGATCGGCGACCCGCCCGTCCACCGGGTCGTAGGCGATGGCGTTCACGGTGAAGTCGCGTCGCGCCAGATCGCGGTCGATGTCCTCGACGAAAACGACACTGTCCGGCCGGCGGCCGTCCGTATAAGCGCCCTCCCCTCGAAGCGTCGTCACCTCGTACGCTTCGCCTTTCCACAGCACCGTCACGGTTCCGTGGTCGATTCCGGTCGGGATGACTTTGCGAAAAGTCTGCTGCAGCTTCTCCGGCAATGCCGTCGTCGCGACGTCCCAGTCATTGACCGGCTCCCCACGCAGGGTGTCCCTGACGCATCCGCCGACAACCCAAGCGCGCTCCCCGACATTGCGAAGCTCCTTACAAATATCGAGCACCGGCTTTGCGATTTGCTGGCGGAGAATGCGGTGTGGCACGTTGCTTCGATAACCTTAGGTAGAAACGAGCGCAATTGGCCTTAGAGGCCAACGAGGGTACACTCAACAGTCTACCCCCCCTCTCTGCCCCCCTAAAAATCCAATGAGAAGACTCTGGAAGCCCTTGCTTGGTTTGGTCGTCGTCCTTGCGGCGTTCACCATTTCCTTCGGTTGGCCGATTGAAAACGGCCTGCGAATCGACATCGACACCTCGCCGCGGGCGCTGGCCGCGCGCCAGAAGACCCCTTGGGATCTCACCAAGCTCCAGGTGATGAACCGGGTGATTCACCAGGTGAACGATGGCTACGTCGATCCCAAGAGAATCGACCATCAGCGGATGATGCTGGCTGGCCTCGATGCCATCCAGAAGGACGTGCCCCCCGTCCTGGTGCACTACCGAGAAGGTGCAGAGACGCTCAAGGTGCAGGTCAACAGGGCCGAAAGTGAGTTCAAAATCTCGGATGTGTCGAGCCCCTGGGCGCTCGCCGGTCGGTTTCGCGAGGTGTTTGCGTTCCTGCAGGAAGAACTGAAGGACGAAGAGGACATCGAGCTCAGCCAGGTCGAGTACAGCGCCGTCAACGGGATGCTCAGGACGCTCGACCCACACACGGTCTTGCTTCCGCCGGAGCTCTTTGCGGAGATGCAAACCAGCACCCGCGGACGATTCGGCGGGCTCGGCATCGTCATCTCCATCCGGGATGGACACCTCACGGTGATCAAACCGATCCCCGACACACCGGCGTTCAAGGCGGGTTTGCAACGCGGCGACCGGATCGTGAAGATCAAGGATGAATCGACCCTGAATATGCCTCTTCAGGAGGCGGTCAACCGTCTGCGCGGCGAACCGGGCTCGAAGGTCCAGATCTTCATTCGACGTGCGGACAAGGCCGGCAAGTGGAGCCGCGCCCGGCGCGTCGAGGTCACCCGGGCCGTGATCGACATCGAATCGGTCGAGCACCGAATGCTCCGCGATGGTGTTGGCTATATCCGGATCAAGAACTTCCAGGGCAACACCAAGGAAGACCTGCGTCAGGCGCTGGCCGCGCTTCACAAGAAACGCATGGTGGGCCTCGTGCTCGACCTTCGAGGCAACCCGGGTGGGCTTCTCGACCAGGCCGTGCAGGTCACCGACACGTTCCTAGA
>JAFDFW010000536.1 GCA_019309605.1 Deltaproteobacteria bacterium
ATGGAATGTGGTCTACGCCTCATCGGGCAGATGGTGGACAAACCGGAAGCTATGAAAGTCGGTGCTGACGTCGAGTTGGTGATCGACACGCTTTTTCACGACGACGACAAAGCGTTCACCAGTTGGAAATTCAAACAGCTCTAAGGCCGGCGAGGGAAACAACATGAAAGAGGTAGTTGTACTGGGTGTGGGCATGCACCGCTTCGGCAAGACCGGAGACGGCGTCGTGGGTCACAAATCGGTCACCGAGCTGTGTCGTCATGCCGTGGATGCGGCCATCAAAGACGCGGGCGTGTCCTGGAAGCAGATCGAAGCGGTGTCTGCGGCCAGCTCCCGCTTTTCGGGCGGCAAGGGCTGGGGCCTCAACGGAAACGATGTGGTCGAGGATCTGGGGTCCACGGGGATCCCGGTTTACAACCTGTCCGCGGGCTGTGCCGCCGGCGGGAACGCCTTCAATGTCGGCTACTCCATGGTCGCCGGTCTACGACATCATGCTGGTGGTGGGCGGCGAAGTAATGCCCAAGGGCATGATTCAGACCTCCGGTATCGACGATCCGAACGACAAAGAGTTCCTGCGCCAGCGACTGATCGGTATGCCCGGGCCGTCCTTCTGGTCCACCCTGGCCCGTCGTCGCATGCATGAGCATGGCACCACCGAAGAGCAAATGGCGAAGGTCGCCGTCGCCGTGAAGGCCCGCAAGTGCTCGGTCTCCAATCCCCATGCCCGTTTCCAGAAAGAAGTGACGGTCGAGGACGTGTTGGCGTCGCCCTACGTGAGCGATCCTCTGCGGCTGTTTGAAATCTGCCCGGTCTCCAACGGAGCCGCGGCCGCGATCATCTGCACCAAGGAAACCGCACGCAAGTTCACCACGCAGCCCATTACGGTGGCGAGCAGCGCGGTGGCGACCATGACCTTTGATGACGCGCTGCCGCGCGGTCTGGCCGATCCCGTTCCGACGACACCCAGCGTGCACACCGAAGCGCAGAATGCGGTCAAACAGGCGTTTGAGAAAGCGGGGGTCGGACCGACAGACATCAGCTTCACCGAGCTTCAGGACAACACTTGCTACTACGAGCTCGCCTTCCCGGAAGAGTGGGGCCTGTGTGAACCCGGGCAGTCCGAGAGCCTGCTCGAAGCGGGCGAAACCGCTCCGACTGGCCGCATGCCGATCAACCCGTCCGGTGGGTTTGTCTCCTTTGGAGAGGCGACCACGGCCATGGGTGTCTTCCAGATTGCCGAACTCACCTGGCAGCTCAGGGGGCAGTCGGGCGGCCACCAGGTGCCGGACGCCAAAGTGGGCCTCGCGCAAACCTTGGGTCTTGGCGGCAACGCCACCGCGGCAATTCTGAAACGCTAGAACATCTAGACACAGCGAAAAGACATGCAGTCCATACCTGTCATCAACTACGTCGTGCTGGCGGTCTTGCTGGCAGGAGCGCTGGCGAGCCTCGGCTTTGGACTGCGAACCCACTGGCACAAGATTCGTCAGGGGAAAGCCTTCTTTGATGCGCCGCTGACACTCAAGAGCGTGCTCGCCAAAGTGAACCCGAAGGCGTTCGTGTCCCGCGGTTTTCTGACCTCCCGCCTGAAGGACAAACCCGTGGCAGGGCTGGCCCACGGGCTGCTCTATTTCGGATCGCTCGTGCTGATCGTCGGTCACGCCTTGTTGCCAGCGACCTGGGTCGGCATTCCCGTCTACGACGGCTGGTTCGGCCACTGGTTCATGGAGCTCGGCCGGGAAATCGCCGGGATCGCGTTGTTCCTCGGTGTCCTGTTCTTCCTCGTGCGACGGTTCGTCCCCCCAGAGCGGCTCACTGCATACAAGGCGCGCCCCGGGTTCAAGCGGATGGAGGTGTTCCTGCTCGTGATGGTGGTCACGGGCTTTGCCGCCGAAAGCATGCGCCTCGGGTTTGAGCCGAAACCCGGCGGCGGTGAGTTCATGGGCGAGGCCTTGGGCGTGCTTCTGGGCGGGGCGCTTGGAACCGAAGGGGCCACGACCGGCTTCCACCTGATGTGGTGGCTGCACGGGTTGCTGGGCGTGGCGTTCATCGCCCTCATTCCCTTCACGGCCCTCTCTCATATGTTGCTAGGGCCCGCCAACAGTGCGCTGACGAACCCACGTCCGGGCATGAACCTGCCTCCCATCGACTTTGGTCTCGACGAGGACGAGGATGAAGACGATGACGAAGCGGAGGAACCGGTCTTCGGTGCGGCCAAACTGGCAGACCTGAGCCAGAAGTACCTTCTCGATGCTGCGGCGTGTCTCTGGTGCGGGCGTTGTCACGAGGTGTGTCCCGCCACCGCGACCGGCAAGGACCTCTCCCCGAAGAAGGTGATGGCCATCTGCGCCGAGTACCTTGAAGAGGGCAAGTTGAACGACGACTCCCTGATCGACGTATTGGGTAAGGACGCCATGTTCAACTGCACCACCTGCGCGGCCTGTGTGGAGGTGTGCCCGGTCAGTAACAACCCTGCGGAGACGATCCTGGAGTTCCGCCGTCACTTCGTGATGGACCGTTCCGAGATGCCCGAGAACATGGCGGCAGCGAACCGCAATCTGGAATCGCGGGAGCACCCCTTCGTCGGTACCGCGGCCAGCCCCGAGGACTGGCGAGCGGGTCTCGAGGTGCCGTTCTTCGAGGCGGGCAAGACGGAGTATCTGCTGTGGATCGGCTGCTCGGTCACCTATGAGGAACGCGCCCAGGAGATTGCCCGCGCGATGGTTCGGATCCTGGAAGCGGCGGATGTTTCCTACGGCATCCTAGAAGAGGCTCGCTGTACCGGTGACCCCGCCAAGGTGATGGGCAACGAGATGCAGTTCGTCGAAATGGCCGAGGCGAACATCGAAGATTTTCAGAGCATGAGCGTCCAGAAAGTCATCACCATGTGCGCTCACTGTTTCAACAGCTTCGACCGCTACTACCCGGAGCTCGGTGCAGACTGGCAGACCATTCCCCACGCCGTTCTGATCGATCAACTAATTCGAGACGGCCGGTTGAAGGTGGAACGAAAATCCGACCAGACCATTACCTTTCACGACCCTTGCTACCTGGCACGACACAACGACATCGTGGACGAACCCCGGTCCGTGGTGTCCGCGGTTGGACAGCTCATCGAGATGCCGCGGAACAAGAAAGAAAGCTTCTGCTGTGGCGCCGGAGGTGGCAACTACTGGGGCGAGCAGCCTGGCACCAAGCGGGTCAGCGATGTGCGTATGCTCGAGGTGCTCGAGACGGGTGCGGACAAGGTCGCCACATCATGCCCCTTCTGCCTCTTGATGCTGGCGTCCAGCGCCAGCAAAGAAGGGCCGGAGCGGAAGGTGTTCGACATCGCCGAGCTGGTGGCGGAGACCTTGCCCGAGGAAAAGGACGCATGACCGATCTCACCAGCCGCATCGGCTACGCCCACCATGTCTGGCAGGGGGAACCCTTGAAGGCTGTGGAGCTCTTTGCCCGCGACGGGGAAATGGATATGGGAGAGGGCGGCGTGATCAAGGGACGGGACGCGCTCCGTGCCATTTACAGTGACAAGGTCGGCGGCGAAATGATGCTGCATCCGTTCGTCCACAATCATCTGATCGATCTGAACGGGGACAGCGCCACCGGCATCTGTTACCTGGATCTACGCTGCACCCGCGACGGCGAAAGCCTGATGGGATCCGGCTACTACGACGACGTCTACGTTCGGGAAGAAGGAGCCTGGAGGTTCCAGTCCCGCAAGCTCAACATGTGCTACTTGGTGCCACCGACCGCAGGGTGGACCCAGGAGGGCGAGGGACTTTAGTTTCTCGCCGGCTCAGGCGCGGCCGGTACTTCGATCGTGCCGTCTTCGAATCTTCCGTAGCATTTGTAAGCTGAGGAAACGTGCGCCGCGTTCGGCCGATGAGGCGTTGCGTGAGGCAATCCTTCGCTGATTGCAAAAGCTACTGTTTGCTATAAAATGCTAGCATGTCCGACCAAGTCCAGTTGGGGACCCGCATCGATGCGCGGATCAAAGAGGCGGTGGAGAAGTTCTGTCGTGCGAAGGGGCTCAAAATGAATCACTTCATCGAGAGAGCGCTTCTGGATCGCCTCGAGGAAATCGAAGACCTCGAAGATGTGCGGCGGCTGCGCACCGAGCCGACTCGGCCTTTGGCGGATGTGCTGCGGGACCTCAAGCGCGATGGCCTCTTATAGCGTCGCGCTGACACGAACCGCAGAGAAGCAACTACGTCGGGTGGCAAAGGCCAAGCGCGCTGGCCTCGTTGATGCGATTCAGTCACTGGCAGATGTTCCGCGGCCCCGTGGGGCGCGAAAGCTGGAAGGCTATGTGAGCATCTATCGAGTTCGCGTGGGTCAGTATCGAATCGTTTACGAGGTCATCGATGAGCGGGTTGTCGTCATCGTTCTCAAGCTCGGCCACCGCAAGGACATCTACCGCTAGTGAGGTCGTTGCTCAGGCGCGGCCGAAGAGGCGCTTGAAGAAGTTGACGATGGACTTCCAAATTACGGTCCACACGACGGCGAGGATGTTGATGGAATCCTCTGCCGGAGGGGCCAGTGCTTCG
>JAFDFW010000537.1 GCA_019309605.1 Deltaproteobacteria bacterium
TCGTCACCACGGCGTCGCGTAACGGACCTTCTCCCGAAACGATTGCGTTTTCCGGTTGGCACGGTCGGTGCATCAGAGGGTGGTAAGCATCCGGAGGAACCCAATGAACAGCCCACTTCTTCTTGTCATCATCACATCGCTCCTGCTCGTCTACGTTCCAAGGGCTTCTGCAGAGGTAAGTGATTGGGTGGTCGTGCCGGCGTCGGACGGCGAGATGCCGCCCTTCATGGAGCGCGTGGTTGCGGGGATCAGCCGAGAGCTCGAGCGCCATGGTAGGCACGTCTGGCCTTCGGGCACCGTGGTGACACGGTTTGAGCAGCGAAGCTCGACCGGGGCAGCCGAAGTCACCGACATCGAGCTCGAGAAATGGGCCCGGCATTCGCGCGCCGCCATTCGGCACCTGGCAAGGGGTAACCATGCGATGGCGCTCGATCACCTCGAGCGGGCAGAACAGCTGTCTCGAAGAGCCACCGAGGAGCTCAACCAGGACAAGCTTCGGGCGCAACGAGTCCTCGACACCTGCCTCTATGCGGTGCGGGCTTTGCTCGAAACCCACGACGTGGCCGGCGCGAAGGCCCATGCGGGAGAATGCGTGCTTCTGGTGCCGCGCGGAGAGCCAGCAACGATCATGCATCCTCCGCTGGTATTGAACCTCTACGAGCAGGCCCGCGACGCCGGCCGTGAGAAGAGCGGCAGCCTAATCGTCGAGAGCGATCCCTCCGGTTGCGACGTTCGCATCAACGGAGTGCGGTTTGGTCAGACACCACTCGAAACCAACGAGCTGGCGATCGGTGAGTATGCTGTTGAGGTCGAATGTGACGGTACGCGACGAGGCCGAATCCATTCCGCAGAGATCGGGTCGGGAACGACCAGACTCTTCATCGACACCCGATTCGATCACGCCGTCCGGACTGAGCCCATCCTGCGGCTCGAGTACTCGAAGCAACGTGGCAGCGACTGGCGCGTGACCGACGCTCGAGCGGTCGCTGAAGTCCTCGCCGCACGCATGGTCGTCCTCGTCTCGGCACTCACCGCGAACACGATCGAGCTCGACCTCGTTAGCAGAACCGGGAGTCGGCAGGGGTGCGCCCGCATCGTGGTCACCGGACGAGGTCCCAGCACGGAGGCACTAGGTCTCGCTGTCCGGAAGCTGGTCGAAGGGAAGTGTAGCGACCCCTCGGCTTTGGGGCCCATTCCGCCCACGCTGTTCATGGCTGGAGGTTAACAGTATCGTCACCACTCGACCCCATGTCGAAGGTGCACTCCCAGAGTTCTCTAGGTAACCTCGTCGGCGAGGAATTCGGGCCATATAGACTGGTCCGACGCTTGGGTGTGGGCGGCATGGCGGAAACCTACGAGGCGATCCGCCGTGGGCCGAGTGGCTTTACGCAGCACGTGTGCCTCAAGCTGGTGCTGCCGTTCTTCCGCGACAACGAAGACTTCGTGAGGCTGTTCGAGCGGGAAGCGCGGCTCGCGGCCAAGTTGCGGCACAGCAACATCGTCGGCGTGATCGACTTTGGCGCGATCGCCGGCACGCCCTACATGGCCCTCGAGCTCGTAGACGGGGCGGACTTGCGGGTGCTGCTCGACGCCCAAGACGGCAAACGCTTGTCGCACGAGCTCGTTGCGCTGTTGGGTCACGAGGTCGCTGCGGCCCTCGAGCATGCGCATGCCCCGCGTTCCGGAAGGAGCGCTGACGGATCCGCGGTCGACGCCATTGTGCATCGAGATGTCTCGCCCTCGAACGTGCTCATCAGCCGGCACGGCGAGACTTTGCTCTCCGACTTCGGAGTCGCGAAAGCGATCTCGGGCACCTCGCACAACCAAAGCGCGGTGAAGGGGAAGGTCCCTTATATGTCCCCGGAGCAGCTTCGGGCCGAGCCACTCGACGGACGCGCGGATCTGTTCGCGTTGGGCGTGGTGCTGTTCGAGGCGCTCGCGGGACGGCGTCCCTATGAAGGAGCGCACGATCCGGCGACCATCATGTTGACGTTGGCAGGCGACCACCCCTCACTGCGCGGGCTTGCGCCGGACGCACCCTCCGGGCTGTGTGACGTGATCGAAAGCCTGCTCGAGCCCGACCGCGACGACCGGCCTGGCAGCGCGTCTGCGTTGATCGATTTGCTCGACGAGTTCGTGCCGTCACGCCGAGCGCGTCGAGAGCTCGGAAAGATGGTTGACGAATGCAGCCCCACGGGGGACCGGATCAGCACGGAAGAGGCCTTTCCGATTACAGGTGGGGTTACGGCCGCCGACCCCGTCTCCGGGGAAGGCGGCACTGGAGTTCAGCGGACGGGCGGCGCCAGCGCGGCGCCCGATACGAAAGAGCTCGGTTCGCGGGGACGCGGGTCCGGGAGCGGCTCGAGGCGCGCGTTCGGTCGAATGCTCGCCGGAGCTCTACTCACCGTTGGAGTCGTCACGGCGGGCGCCGTTGCGTTATGGCCCGAGGAACAAGGCCCCGAACGTTCCGTCGAGGGCGACGGCAACGAGATCGCTCCACCGGCCGTTGCCGGAGAGGACACGAGCACGAGCGCCGATGACGCCGAAGACAAGACCGGGACGGTTCCTTCCGAAGCACACGACGACACCGTTCCACCGGCGGCCGTCTCACCCCGTCCGGCGCGCCTCACCGTGATCGTCTTCCCCTGGGGCAACGTCTGGATCAATGGCAAGCCGCACGGCCCTGCGCCGCTCAAGAGCGAGCGGCTCAAACCGGGTCGCTACAAGATCAGCGTCGGTCAGGAGGGGCCATTCAAGACGCAAACAATCCGCCTCCGCCCAGGCCAGCGCAAGACCCTGGACTTCGACCTGACGAAGTGATCGACTC
>JAFDFW010000538.1 GCA_019309605.1 Deltaproteobacteria bacterium
CCTACTGCGACGAAGTGATGGACGCCGTCGAAGACATCATCTCCCAACAGGGCGTGACGATGTTCATGAAGGACGAAGCCCAAAAGAAAGCTGCGCGCGAGGCGCTCGCAGAGGGGCCCATCGCGATCTACCTCGAGCGCATCCAGAAGATGCTCGACGCGCGCGGCGGCGAATACTTCGCCGACGGCCGGCTCACCGTCGCCGATCTCAAGGTGATGGTCTGGGTACGGAGCCTTGGCTCCGGCATTCTCGATTACGTCCGGGCCGACCTCCCCGACAAGCTCGCGCCCAAGCTCGTCGAACACCTCGACCGCGTCCTCGGCCACCCGAAGGTCGACGAGTACTACGCTCGCTTCTGAGAAGGTGCACTGACTCTCGTCGCTAGCTGGCAGGATTTCGTCGGTATGGTGATCCGCCTTCACGGCTTGGTTGACCCCGAGCGTGGGAACGTCAACGGTTGTGCGGGCGACGGGGTTTTGAGGAGGCACAGGTGTCGGGAGACAATGCCGGGAAGGCGTACCACGAGACGTCGGTGTTCATTGCCGAGAACCTGTTGCGCGAAGCGCGCCGTCAGCGCGGGTTGGGCGATGAGCCCGTGCCGGATGTTTGCGTGCTCGACCCCGACGGTGACATCGTGCGCCACCTGCGGGCGACGGGGTTTTGAGGAGGCACAGGTGTCGGGAGATAATGGCGGGAAGGCCTACGACGAGAGGTCGGTGTTCGTTGCCGAGAACCTGTTGCGCGAAGCTCGGCGTCAGCGCGGGTTGGGGGATGCGCCTGTCCCGGACGTTTGCGTGCTCGACCCTGACGGCGACATCGTCCGCCACCTGCGGGCGACGGGCCAGGTAACCCGACACGAGGATTGGGCCTGCTACCACACAGAGCTCTGGCTCACCGATGTCGACGGACGCCAGATCGGCATCGTGGCCTGCGCGGTCGGCGCGCCATTTGCGGTGCTTGTTGCCGAAGAGCTTGCCGCGTCCGGATGCTCGCTGGTCATCTCGGTGACCTCGGCCGGCGTCATCACGCCGCTAGGTGACACCCCTTACTTCATTCTCATCGAACGAGCGCTTCGTGACGAAGGCACGAGCGTGCACTATCTGCCACCCGCGAAGTTGAGCCAGCTTGGCGCACCCCTGCGGGCCGCTCTCGATGGCGCCTTCGAGGGGCTCGATGAGCCAGTTCACCGCGGGGTGTCATGGACCACGGATGCGCCGTTTCGAGAAACGGAGACTGCCATCGCGGCGGCACGAAGCGCGGGCGCGCACGCGGTCGAGATGGAAGCTGCGGCCCTTTACGCCTACGCCACAGCTTGCGAGCGCGATGTGGTGTGCGTTGCCCATGTGACCAACTCGATGGCAGCGGCGGGGGATGACTTCGAGAAAGGCGAGGCCGATGGCACGTACCGGATTCTCGATGTCGTTGGGGCCATTGCGAAGCGGCTTCGGCAGTGAGCTGGCTCGGGCGGCGGCGGGTTACAACAGCATCTCAATGTCACTACTCCGCCGCTACTGCCGGGCCCGCAGCCTCTGTTGCCCGCATCCTGAGTTGCAGCTAGGGAGGACAAATGATGGACAGCACATGGATTGTAGTCGCTCACGAAGCAGGGGCGCGGTTCTTCGAGCACCACGGTCGCGGAACGGGACTAGAGCTCGTGGAGGAGATCGAGCACGCGGACGGTCGCGCACGGGATCGGGACTTGGCTTCCGACCGCCCTGGCCGTGCCTTTCGCAAGAACAGCGGTGACCCGGGTCGCGCGTCGATGAGCCAGAGCGAAGGCCCGCACGACCGGGCGGTTTCCGACTTCGCGCGAGCCGTGGCCGAGAAACTCAAAGATGCCCGCGTGCAGAATCGATACAAGCGTCTGGTGCTCGTTGCGCCGCCCCGGTTCTTGGGTTTGCTGCGGTCGTCCCTCGACGGTCCCACGGCTCAGCTCGTGATGGCCTCGCTCGACAAAGACCTCGCGACAAGCAAGGCGAGCGAGCTCGTGGAGCGCCTCAGCGAGGTGGTTGCGCTTTGACGTTGCGCGCGTTGTGTCGGGGTCTCGAGCGGCGTTACCCCAAAGCGGACCTACCCGCGTCCTTCCACGGTGAACGCGTCCGAAAGCACATCGCGCCCGTCCAAGCTGTGAACCGGTTGTTGGAGCAGGTGCAGCACGTCCCGTGACAGTGCGGAGAGGCCCGACAGGGATCCATGGCAGAGCGCCACGGCGGCTTCCACCATCGTCTCCATACTTTCGACCTGCTCGGGATGCGTCTCTGCGAGTACCCCCGCAAATGCAGCGGCATCCTGCGTGAGCACCATCGCCGTTGGCGCGAGAGAGTTCGCGCGGATGCCGGAGCCGCTCAGCTCGCAAGCGAGGCCAGTGGTGGCGCGCTCGAGCGCGGCTTTGCTCGCGCCATAGATGGTGAGCGCGTCGATCATGGCGCGCGGCCCCACGTAAGGGATCGCCGGTTGCGAGGAACTCGCACTCGAGATGTTGAGAAGCCACCCGGATCCGCGTTGTCGCATCGCCGGCAAGGCTTGCTGGATCAAATCGAAGGGCGCGTGAAAATTGACCTCAAACGTCCAACGCCGGGAATCCAAATCCGATACGCTCGCATTCGCGAACGATGCCGCTGCCGCGTTGTTCACCAAGATGTCGATCGGTGCACCGATGGCCTCGCTCGCGCGCTGCACGAGATCGGCGCGAGCGGCGCCGTCACTGAGGTCGCACGCGACTGCCGCCGCTCGTCCTCCGGCCTGCTCGATGAGAGCGACCGTTTCCTCCAAACTGCCCGTGTAGTTTGGCTTGGGGCCAAGCTGCGATGCGGTCACCACGACGCCAAGCGCCGCGCAAGTGCCGCGCCGATACCACGGCTTGACCCGGTTACCAATGCAGTCTTGTCTTTGCATGATGCCATCTTGCTTCTCCTAGTTCCGTGCCGGCGCTCGGCCGGGTAAACGTTCCCGTGTTCGCGCGTCTGCGATTGCGCTCACTCCTTCCCTAGCCCCTTCGCCATGAACGCACCTAACTGATTCACGACCGCTTTCACCGACATGAGGCGGCTCTGCACGAACATGAGCGACTTGTTGACCGGACCTGGGAGCACTCGGACCCGCTTGCCGAGGGCGTCGAGCACCACCGGTTCGGTCTCCATGATGATGAAACTGGGGTAGCCGGACAGGGCATCGACCTGGGTATTCATCATGCCCGCAACGACGACCGCGACGTCGACACCGGTGCCCTTGAGCTCGTACCAGAGGCCTTCACCGAGGAGGCGTTGGTACCCCTTGTTTGCCGCGTACAAGGTGGCGTAGGGGGTTGCGATGATGCCGGCGCCGGATGAAACCAGGATGATGCCGCCGCGCCCGCGGGCGACCATCGGGTTTCCGAAGGCGTGGACGAGGTGGGTGTAGGCCCGCGCGTTGATGTCGATCATGGCGTCCAGCTGCTCAGGCTCCATGTCGAGGACGGTGGGCGTGTCTTTCGGGGAATACATGTGATTGCACACCAAGAGGCCGACCTCGCGCTCACCTACCGCGGCGAGCAGCTCGTCGCGAAAGGCCCTCCGACCGAGGTCCATGCAAACAGGAATTGCTTCGACGCCGTGTACGCTTCGAATCTCCTTTGCACGTGCCTCGGTCTCCTCGGCGAGGACATCGACCAGAATTAGATTGATGCCCTTCGCGGCGAGCTGACTCGCGAACTCGAAGCCCAGGCCCTCAGCGCGTCCCGCGCCGGTCACCAGAGCCCAGGGTCCGTACTTGGC
>JAFDFW010000539.1 GCA_019309605.1 Deltaproteobacteria bacterium
GTATTATCGCTCGGGCATGACAGCCGTCCGCGTTCTCGTCGTCGATGATGACCCTTCGATCCGAAAGATCATCGCGGACCGCATGCGTGCGCAGGGGCACGAAGTGGAAGTCGCCGTCGATGGCGAAGCGGCGCTCGGGGCCGTGGCCGAGTTCGACCCGGAGCTCGTGCTGCTGGATATGAAGATGCCCAAGATGGATGGGTTCGAGGTCCTCGAGGCGCTGCGCCGCAGCGAGTCGCCGCCCCAGGTGGTGATGATCACCGCGCACGGCAGCATCGAGCGGGCGGTCCGGGCCATTCAACTTGGCGCTGCTGACTTCATCGCGAAGCCTTTCGAGGCGGCTCAACTCGATCACACTGTTTCGCGCGTGCTCGAAGCCGCCGGCCTTCGCCAGCGTTTGGAGCGGCTTCAGACACAGCTTTCCGATCGTCACACGCTCGTGCGTGGCGGATCCAAGGCCATGAAAGAGGCGCTTGGGCTCGCGGGTCGTGCGGCCGCGAGTAATGCCACGGTTCTGCTGCTCGGCGAGAGCGGGAGTGGCAAAGAAGTGGTGGCCCGGCACATCCATCAGCAAAGCCCGCGCGCGAACGAGCCGTTCATCGCCCTGAACTGCGCGACGCTGGCTGGTGACCTATTGGAGAGCGAGCTGTTCGGGCACGAAAAGGGTGCATTCACGGGCGCTCACAAGGCGAAGCCTGGCAACATCGAACTGGCCGAGGGCGGCACACTATTTCTCGACGAGGTCGGCGAGCTCGGTGTGGGCGTGCAGGCCAAGCTGCTTCGCGTTCTCCAGGAGCGGCAGTTTCAGCGGGTCGGCGGCACCAAGACCCTCGACGCAGACATTCGAATCGTCGCGGCGACCAATCGCGAGCTACGCAAGGCCGTCGAAGATGGCGCGTTCCGCGAGGATCTTTATTACCGCCTCAACGTGGTTTCGGTTCGGCTGCCGCCGCTTCGAGAAAGGCCCGAGGACTTGCAGCCGCTCGTCGAGCACGCGCTCGCTCGGTACACAGCCGAGCTTGGCCGCGCTCCGCTGACGATCTCCGAGGAGGCGTGGCACTTGCTGCGAACCTATCCGTGGCCCGGGAACGTGCGCGAGCTCAACAACGTCATCGAGCGCGCCGCGGTTCTTGCTCCCGATGACACAATCGAAGTCGACGACTTGCCCGAAGAGCTTCGCGAGCTCGAGGCGCCCCTCGATCAGGACACGAGCGCAGTGCGCGTCATTCCCTTGGACGCTTCGGAGATTCGTCCCTACCGCGACGCGGTTCTCGCAGCGAAGCGCGCGATCATTCGTCGGGCGCTCGAAGAAACCGGTGGCCACCAAACCAAGGCCGCCGACCTCCTCGGCGTGCGGCAGCCCTACCTTGCGCGGCTGATCAAGAATCTTGGCGTGCCAAAGCCGTAAGGTCGCTGCAGTCGCTCGGCAGCGTGACGACGAAGGTGCTGCCTTTGCCCTTTTCGCTGGTGACGACGACATCGCCTCCGTGTAGGCGCACCAGCTCTCGCGAGATCGAAAGTCCGAGGCCTGAACCGCCCCGTGGGTGACTGGAGCGGTAGTAGCGATCGAAGACGTGCTCGGCCTCGTCGGGTGAGAGACCAATGCCTGTGTCGGCGACGGTGATCTCCACGGTCTGTTCGACCGGCCGGACCCGCACCGACACCTTGCCACCCGACTCCGTGAACTTGAGCGCGTTGCCGACGAGGTTTTCGAGCACGAGCAGGAGCTTGTCAGGATCGACCAAGGCTCCGGCTGATTGCGTCTCGACGGTGAGCTCTATCTGTTGCTCGTCGGCGATGGGACCAAGCCCGCGCACGACACGCTTGGCGAGCTTATCGATTTCTACTGGCGTGGTCTTGAGCTCCACCGGATCGAGCGACACCCGAATTGCGTCGACCAGCCAATTCACGATTCCGATCAGGCGCTCGGCCTGGTCGCCGACGATCTCGACATACTCGCGCGCCGAGTCACTCAGAGGCCCCGCCATGTCGTCGAGCAGGTTCTGCGTGGCGCCTTTGATCGAAGTGAGCGGCGTGCGCAGGTCGTGCGCGACGTCTTGCACCATCTCCTCGCGGCGGTGTGCCGCCTGCTCGAATGCGATCTTCGCGCGGGACAATGCGATGTTGGCGCAGCTGAGCTTGACTCCTCGCTGGGCGGCGAGCTGCTCGAGCTCGAGATTCCGGTCGTCCAGCTCGCGAAGCTCCTTTGCCAGCGTTTCGAGCTTGACGGCGAGGTCAGCGTTTGTCTCTTCGGTAGCCATTGGCGGGTGACGCGATCGAGGTTGCAATTCGAGGGCGCCATGTGCAGATTACGACCTTGTGGAGCCGCTGCAAAGCAAGCGGCGTCCCGGGCACATCATGAATATCGATCTTCAAGAGCTTCGCGGCTACATCGCCGACATGTACACGGACGTGGCGCAATTGCCGCGCGGCAAGTTCCACTTCCCCACGGGGCGTCCCATTCTGGAGCTGCTCGGCTACTCGCCGGAGCTCCTGGACAAGATCCCCTCGGGAGCGCTCGAGTCCTTTGCCGGCGTGGGGTATCACTTCGACCTCGAGCCCTTGCGCGAGGGCGAGCGGGTGCTGGACCTGGGCTCAGGCGCAGGCACGGACGCCTTTTTCGCGGCGCTCCACGTTGGCGCGAAGGGTCACGTGACCGGCCTCGACATGACCGAGGCAATGCTCGAAAAGGCGCAGCGGAACCTCGAGATGAGCTCGCTGTCCAATGTGAGCTTCAAGAAGGGTTACGCCGAGTCGCTTCCGCTCGACGATGAAAGCTTCGATGTGGTGATCAGCAATGGCGTCATCAACCTCTCG
>JAFDFW010000540.1 GCA_019309605.1 Deltaproteobacteria bacterium
TCAGATGTGGTAAGCCCATAGCGTGGAGCGCACGCGCTACCTGATCGTCGGAGCCGGCGTCAGCGGCCTCGCGTTTGCCGATTGGCTGCGCGCCGACGACTACCTGATCGTCGAAGCCGAAAACGAAATCGGCGGCTACTGCCGCACCGTCAAGCGCGATGGTTTCGTCTGGGACTACTCGGGACACTTCTTTCACTTTCGGCATCCCGAGATCGAGCAATACCTGGTCGACCGCATGGGCGATCAGCGCGTCCTTCGCGTCGAACGCGATAGCCGGATTTGGTACGCGGACCGATTCATCGACTTCCCGTTTCAGAAGAACATCCACCAGCTACCCGAAGCGGAGTATGAGCAATGCGTTCGGGATCTGGAGGAGCGGCCGACAGAGAGCGGGGGCAACTTCAAGGACATGCTCTACGCCCGCTACGGCCGTGGCATCGCCGAGAAATTTCTGATCCCCTACAACGAAAAGCTCTACGCGCTGAACCTGGCCGCGCTCGATGCTGATGCGATGGGTCGATTCTTTCCCCACGCGAGCGTCGAGGAGATCCTTCGGAACGCGAATGCGCCGGCGAACGATGGCTACAACGCGACCTTCACCTATCCGGAGGGCGGCGCAATTCAATACATCGACGCACTAGCTCAGGGCGTCCGTGGCGATCGAATCGCGCTGGGCGAACGGGTCTTGGCCATCGACCGCAAGGCCAAGGTCGTGACGACGAGCAAACGCCAGATCGGCTACGAGCGACTGATCAGCAGCGCTCCGCTGGTCGCTCTGCTCGACATGTGCGGCGTGGCCTACGACGCATCTGTCTTGAGCCACAACAAGGTTCAGGTCTTCAACCTAGGCTTCGACAGCAAGGGCCCACCGAACGTGCACTGGATTTACTACCCACAGCGAGAGCTGTCGTTCTACCGCGTTGGCTTCTACGACAACATCTTCGGCTCGGACCGAATGAGCTTGTACGTTGAGGTTGGCTTGCCCTGGGATGCCGATCTCTCCGATGACGAACGCGGCGCGCTCAAGGCGCGGGTTTTGGCTGACCTCCAAACCTGCGGCGTCGTGACCAACCAAGCCCTCGTCGCCTCCCACGACGTCCTACTCGACCCTGCATACGTGCACGTCACGACCCAATCGAACTCCGAAGCCACGGCCAGGAGAGAGCTGCTAGCCGCCGAAGACGTCCATTCGATCGGCCGCTACGGCGCATGGACCTACTGCTCGATCGAAGACAACATCATCGAGGCGCGGGCTTTGGCGGAAAGCTTCTGGGGCGGACGCTAGTGCGCCGGAGCGCGGCTAAGCCACAAATGGCCTGAATTGCGGAGTTTTGTCGCTCGGCTTGGGTGCACGTCAGGCGATTGTCTAAGCTGAGTCGACAGCCTTTTAGGGGCGGGGGGACTCTGTGAAATCGATTCTATTCTTGCTGATCGCCGGTTTGGCGACAGGGTGCGCGAGCAGTGGTGAAGGCGGCGACCGAGCCGGAGGTGGCGGAAGCGGGCCGAACCCAATCGTCATCGTTCCCGACGCTGAGCTCTGCGGCGGTGAGCCCTGTGCGGAGCACAGTGGTGAGCGCCAGTTCACCCACGACAGCGCTCCCGGATCGGACGTGCTCTTTGGAGCTGCCAACAGGAATCCGGCCGGGGCCGACGCGGCCAATGAGCCGGCGATCGTCTACCCGAGCAATGAGACGATGTTTCCGGTCAACGTGTCCCGCATTCGTTTCGAGTGGAGCGAGCCTGCAGCGGCCCTCGCCTATGAGCTGAGGTTCGTGGGCGACGAGACCACCGTGTCGATCTTCACTACCGGCAGCGCCTGGGCTCCCACCGAGGAAGAATGGGACTGGGTTGCCGAGTCGAATCGCGGCGGAGCGGTGTCGTTCACCGTCAGTGCGCTCGACCCGAGCAATGCCACGCAGGCTTGGACGTCGAACACGATTGACGTGTTCTTCAGTGACGCGGCGGTTCCCGGTGCCATCTACTACTGGTCGACTGGGACCAGCGGAGTCATGCGCGCCCGCATCGAGGACTCGATCTCCCAGAAGTTCTACACCGACCCCGAGGCGGCAGACGCCGGCGAGTGCGTGGCCTGTCACACGGTTTCGCGCGACGGACGGCGGATGGCCATGGGCTACGGCGGCGAAGCCTTGCGCACGATCGACATCGACACGCTCGACGTGGTCACCCCTACACCGGGGCAGGCAGAGCGGAAAGTCGGCTGGTCCACCTTCTCCCCCGACGGGAATCTGCTCCTCGTCTCGGAAAAAGGCATCCTGCGACTGCTCGAAACCGCGACCGGGGAACCCGTGGGCCCCAACGATGGCATCGTTCCGCTTCCACCAGGAAACTTGGCGAACATGCCCGATTGGTCGGGTCTCGGAGACAAGGTGGCGTTCGCCATGACGTCCAAGGACAAGGTCGGCAACAAGGACATCGAAGCCGCGAGCATCGCCGTCATCGACTACGACAATGGCGCATGGGGTGAGGTTGCGGTGCTCGTCGCGAGCGAGGGCGGGGTGGACAATAACTTCTTCCCGGCTTGGAGCCCGGACAGCGCCTGGATCGCCTACGTGAACGCACAGCAGAAGTCGAAGGACGCGGTCACCGCCAGCGTTCGCCTGGTCTCTGCGGACGGGAGCGCTTCGCGGGAGCTGACCCGTCTCAACGAGCGTGTGAACGCCGAGGATGGCGTCGTCGACATAGGTAACGCGATGCCGCGCTGGGCGCCCAGCACGCTCCCCGGAACCTTCTGGCTGGCGTTCTCGAGCCTGCGCGCGTACGCGACGCTACGTCCACAGGATGACAAAGAGGATCAG
>JAFDFW010000541.1 GCA_019309605.1 Deltaproteobacteria bacterium
GGTGTAGATTTCGAGGAGTTCTTTGTCCTGGGCGATGTTCTCCGGGACTGGGGCGCCACGGATGCTGCTGGCCATGTCCTCGTACATGTAGCCGAAGAGCGCCGTGCCGATGCCGCGCTCGAAGAGCGGGTGGGTGCGTAGCGCGTGTGTGGCTGCGAGCGCCCGGTCCGTCGCGGCTTGGCGTTGCACGAGCCAGTTGCGGAACGCGCCTTCTGCCCAGCCTTCGATGATCTCCGCGGTCGCGCCGTCCGGCGGCTGGGGCGGACGAACGGCCACTGCTTCTTCCACCCGGCTCCAAAGCTCCTGCAGGTCGGTGCTGAGCTCCGCGCGCGGATACACCGGCTGCGGGACTGGAATCGGGCTGACGACCACCTCTTGCTGCCCGTCGGGGGTTTGCCGGCCTGCGCAGCCAATCCCGAAAGCCAACACGATCAAAAGCCAACGCCACATTCGGCGAGATTAACAGGCGGGGATCCCCGGGGCGAGTTTTGGGCGCAAAGCTGGTTGACTTGGTTGGGAATCCACCCTTCCATCACGGTATGCCTGCCTCTCTCGTCGAGCTGAGCGACCTCGCAAGCGTCGATCGCGCCGCGCGCGCCCTGTTCGGCAGCGCGCTCGACACGCGGCCTGCGGTTTCGCACAGCACAGCGGTGTGGCGGGCCGACGAAGACGCACCTGTCACATCGATTCGGATCAACGAACACGGCCCGAAGAGCGACCTCGATTTCCTCGCGCTTCACATGGGGCGAGCGCGGGCGGACGGCATCATCATCACCGGGAAGATCCTTCGCGAAGAGCCCGAGCTGACCTATGACCTCCGCGCCGATCCACGCTGGGGAGACGCTTTGGTTGACTGGCGTGAGCGCCGCTGGGGCCTCAGCGAGCCGCCCTGGCTCTTGATCCTGACTGGCCGCGGCGACATCGACTTCGACCATCCGGTCTTCCACGGCTGGGTGAAACCCCTCATCTTCACGACCGACCGCGCGGCTTCGCGCAAGCTGGCTGCGGCCCCCTGCCCGGTCATTGCAGACGCTGCCCCGGACATTCGTCGGGCCATAGAGCATCTGCAGGTCGCGCGCGAGTGCGAATGTGTTTCCATCGAGGCCGGTCCGTCGACCACCCGCGCTCTGTACGAAAGACCAAGGGTCGTCACGGAGCTGTTGGCGTCGGTCTACCTCGAACCATCGCTCGATGAACGCGCTCAAGGGGCGCCTCTGGTGAAGCTTTCCGAGGCGCGCCGCATGTTTCGTAGTGAAACTTCCGCCACCCACCGTGAGCAGGGCCAGCACTGGAGCTTTCATCGCTTGCGTCGCTAGCGGTTCAGCCAAACTGATGTAGCATTGCGCGGCTTGCCCATGATTCGACTCATTCGCGATATTCCCCGAAACGCCGCGCTCCTCATCGTCCTCTTGGTCCTAATCGCCGTGAGCCCGTCGCTTCCGGAGACCAGCTCCGGCGTGCTGTTCGAGCTGGTGTTTGACGGAATTCTCATTGCTGGCGTCTACTCCGTCGGGCCGGGTAGGCATCGGTGGCCGTTCTTGGTGCTGACGGTCGTCACGCTCGCCGTTCGGTGGGGCGAGCACTTGTCTGGTGTGCCGCAGCTCGACGTCGGCGCTCTGCTCATCACGGTGCTGTGGCTCGTTTATGCTGTCTCGATCATGATCGGCCGCTTGTTTCAGCGCCGCGATGTGACGGTCGATACGATCCTTGGCGCGATGGTGACCTACCTGTTGGCGGCGGTCGCCTTCACGATCGCCTTCGAGATCGTGGAGCTGCTCCAGCCGGGGTCCTTCTCGGGGCTCCCCACCGAGGCCCGTAGCCACCGAGCTGAGCTAGGCAGCTCGATGTTGTACTTCAGTCTCGTTTGCATCACGACGATGGGCTATGGCGACATCGTGCCGCTTTCCAACGTTGCTCGACCGTTAGCGGTCCTTGAAGGCGTATTCGGCCAGCTCTACCTAGCCGTCATGATCGCCAGGCTAGTGGGCCTCCACATCGCCAGCAGTCGCAGACGGGAAGAAGACTAGCGCGCCCCTACGCCGGCGCGGGCGGACCTGTGGTCGCTCCACCTTCTTCGGCCGCTGGAGCCGGAGGCGCCTCGCCCTTCTTGGCCTTGAAGAAGATCGCGTAGAGCACGGGCACCACCACCATGGTGAGCACGGTAGCAACAGCCAGACCACCGACGATCGTGACTGCCATAGCGATGTAGAACGCATCAGTGAACAGCGGAATCATGCCGAGGATGGTCGTCGCTGCAGCCATCGCCACGGGGCGCAAACGACTCGCGCCACTGTCGATGATCGCGTCGTACGTTGACTTTCCTCCGCCGCGCTGCAAGTCGATCTCGTCGACGAGCACGATGGCGTTCTTGATCAGCATCCCTGCCAAACTGAGGAAGCCCAGCAATGCCATGAAACCAAAAGGCTGGTCGGTGAGCAGCAGCCCGGCGGTCACGCCGATGATCGCCAGCGGCACGGTGAGCCAAATGACCAATGGCTGACGAATCGCATTGAACAGCCCAATGACGATCAGCACCATGATGCCCACGAAGATCGGGATTGGCGCGGCCAGCGCCGTCTGCGCATCGACGGTGCTCTCGTACTCGCCGCCCCATTCGACATGGTAACCAGGCGGGAAAGGAAGCCCCTCGATTTGCGGCCGTAGTCGGTCGAGAAGCGCAGGGGCCGAGCCATGGTTTTGATCGGTCACGACGGTAAGCGTGCGTTTGCGCTGGCGCCGCTCGACGACCTCGTCCGCCCAGGTCGTGTCGAGACCCGTCACCACGTTGGCAAGCGGAATGTAACCCTGCGCGA
>JAFDFW010000073.1 GCA_019309605.1 Deltaproteobacteria bacterium
TGGTGTTCGCGAAGCTCGTCCTGCACCGCGCCTCGCATCTGCTCGAGCGCATCCGCACGCTCGAAGCTGAGGGCACGCTCGCGCAGCACCCGGAGCTCGTCGTCCATCTCCTGGATGATCATGGCGGTCCGCCAGGTCGATTCCTTCTTGGCTCGAAGCACGTCGCCGTAGATGTGGTCGCCCACGTAGAGAACCTCGTCGCCAGTGAAGCCCAGGGCCCGCTGAAGGTCGGAGATATTGCCCCCGGTATACAGGCGGCCGCGCGCGAGATCCCGGATTTCCTCCTGCGATTCGACGTCGACAAAGGGCGCTTTCTCGGTGAAAAAACTCGGTTTTTGCGAGGCGGCGCAAACGTAGTCGAAGTAATTCTTCCAGCTCGGGTACTCGTCGAGACCGTCGTCCAGCAAGTACGACATCATCGCCTCGGTGTACTCAGGGCCGGAGTTGGTCACCAGGAACACGCGCTTCCCGGCGCTTCGAAGCTTGTGGAGCAGTTGTCCGAGGTCCGGGTCGCGATCCACGTAGCGAGGCAGGTCCTCGAGCACCGCGTCGAGGATCGAGCCGTCCTGGTGCGAAATGTCGGCGCACTCCCGAATGTCGGAAAAGAGCTGACCGTAGTCGAGCGTCCCTCCACGGGGCTCGAGATGCTCGATCACGGCGGCGTACACTGCGACCTCGGACAGCGCGTACAAGGTATCGACCCAATGATAGCGCCCGGTGCCCGGACGAAGTCGACGAGTGTGGTACGCCCGGCGGCGCTCCTCTCGAGTGAGCCGCCGGAACCCGTGGTAGGCCGTCTTCACGTACCGGTGACGGTCCATCTTCAGCACGTTGCCGAGCTTCCGGTCGATCAGCAGCCCCCGGATGGGAAAGTCGGTCCGGTACTTCATCGACAGGAGCTCTTCGGGATAACCCCGGTCAACCAGCTTGCTGACGGTCGCCTCGATGCTGAGGCGATCCATCTCGGCCTGGCGATAGACCGCGAGCGTGTAGTCCATGTCAAAGCCGACCGCCTTGACCTGGTCGAGCCTCAGGTTGCGGTTGCAATAGACTCTACGCCCGGCGGGTGGCGGAAAGACGCTCCCCGTGGGGGAGTCGAACTCGGGCGCGGGGAAACGCTCCTGCAAGGAGTCGCTCAGCTGTCGGCGGGGTAGACGCTGACGCGCTTGCCGCTGCGGCCGCGTCGCTCGAACGTCACGACGCCGTCAACCTTGGCCCAGAGCGTGTAATCTTTGCCCACGCCGACGTTTGTGCCTGCGTGAAACGTCGAGCCAACCTGGCGAACCAGGATGCTGCCGGCGGGGACCTTCTCGCCTCCGAAAACCTTGACGCCACGGTACTGCGGCTGGGAATCGCGGCCGTTACGGGTTGAGCCCTGACCTTTTTTATGTGCCATTGCGCTCCCTTAGCCTTTCACGCTCTGAATGCGGAGCTCGGTATACGGCTGACGGTGACCGCGACGGTTCCGATAGCCCTTCCGGCGTTTCATCTTGAAGACGATGATTTTCTTGGCGAGGTCCTGTGCGACGATCTCGGCCGTCACTTTGGCTCCGCCGACATGCGGCTTGCCTACTTCGACCTTCTCGCCGCCGACCATTAGAATGTCGGTGAACTCCACGTTGGAGCCGACGTCGCCTATTAGTTTTTCGACGCGAATCGTGTCGCCTTCAGCAACCCGATACTGTTTTCCGCCTGTTTGAATGACCGCGTACATCGTGAATCCATCAAGCCCTGGGATTCAGGGGCGCGTAGTCTAAGGGCTCGCGCCCTCCCTGCAAGCCAAAACCGAGCACCCGGGACGTCGAAGCATGATGGCACGCTAAGCCCTTTGAATCACGCTGGAAATTGCTCCTCAGGAGCAGGCCGATCGAAGCTCGGACGCTGCGGATCGAGGATCAGGACGACGGCGACGACCGAATACTCGAAGATCTGCATCCAAAGCGGCATGTCCCAAACACCTTCGGCGACCCAGCGGTCGAGTGGCGCGTAGGCACAAAGCACCGCCGCGCTCCAGACCAGGCCGGCGGCACCTCCGGCGGCGACCTCGAGCGGAAGAAGCCAGCCGAGGTACCAAGGATGGACCTGCGGCGACAGAAGCAGGAGCGCCCAGACGAGCGCGCGGGTCGCCCGCAACGGGGGAACCCGGCGGTACACCACTAGGGCACACAGCGCGAGCAAGGCGACCGCAACGACCCAGCGCGCGACGAGGTCGGCGGAATCCGACTCGAGGAGCTGGCGGCTCAGCTGATCGACCACGGCGAACACGCTCTCGTTACCGCGCCAGCGAGTGGCGAACTGCCCCGCACCGGACACTGGACTCAGGGGCGCCCGCGACCAGACGAGTGGCATGAGAAGCAGCGCCGATCCGAGCCCAGTCACGACCAACACCTTGGGCCGTCGCACAAAGAGCGGGAGAACGACCAGGCCTACCACTTTGAGACCAACGCCCGCACAGACCGCAACAGCCGCTTGCGCGAAGCGATGCCTGGACAGCGCCCAAGCTGCGATGAGCAACGCAACACCGCACAGAATGTCGAAGTGACCGTTGAGCGCCGCTTCGCTGAGGAGCAGCGGATTGAGGGCGAGCGCTAGTGAGGCCTTTCGCTCCGTGCAGACGCGCGCGACCACAGCGACCGAGAACAAGTGCGCGAGAAGGGCCAGGAGCTTGAGCGTCCAGGCTGTCCCTCCGAGCCATTGCGCGACGACGAACATGAGCTGCGAAAGCGGCGGGTAGATGCTGCCGAGCGGCTTGTTGTTGATGTTCGCCCAGAGATCGTCCCGGAGGTGCGCCAACGCTGGGTCATCGGGGGCGAGCCGATAGGGGCTGAGCCCTTCGAGCCAGACCCGCCCCTCCCAAAGATAGCGGTAGAGGTCGTCTGACAGGAGGGGAGGCGCGAAGAGGAGCGCCGCACCGAAAAGCAACGCTGTCCCGATCGCAACCAGGTCCAGGGCTCGCTTGCTGGTCACAGAACGGGAGA
This sequence comes from Deltaproteobacteria bacterium, assembly GCA_019309605.1. Taxonomy (GTDB): domain Bacteria; phylum Myxococcota_A; class Polyangia; order Polyangiales; family Houyiibacteriaceae; genus SG8-38. The sequence goes on from JAFDFW010000073.1 coordinate 2,979, forward strand.
AGTGGATGGCGCCCGCGTAGGGAACGAAGCTGAGGGCCAACCCCGCAACGACGGTTGAGGGCGTGGAGCCGGAACGTGCCGCGAGCGCAAGCCCGCCGACCACGCATCCTTGTAGCGTCACGCATAGGGCAAAGAGTCCGCCGTCCCGACGGATGGTCATTGGACGACGAAGCGAACGACACGAATCCGTTCACCCGGCAGCAAGCTATGGCGGTACTGGCCTGCGATTTGACGGCCAACCGCAACAGAGATCGTCACGTTGGTCGGACCTCCACTGCCACCGCACTCACCCCAGTAGTGGACTTCGATTTCGTAGATTCCGTCCATCGGGCGCGTGCCGACCCATCGGACGTTTTCGATGTGCGGGTTCGGCATATCGCCGACGCATTCACCTCGTCCGGTGTGATCCACGCGCGCGCCAAAGGGAGTCGCCAGCCGCTGGAAGCTCAGCGTGTCTCCAAGCGGGCCCGTGACGTAGAGATCGATGTCCGCACCGGTGTCCCACGACGCGGTGACCTGCATGAGGCCTGTGCCGTACCCACAGCCATCGTCGATCACCCCGTCACAATCGTCGTCGATCGCATTGCAGGACTCTTCGACGGGATCGGAGCAGTCGCGCGGGATCTCCTCCGCCGTCGCGATGGGCACGATCGATACGAGGGTCGGCGACTCGACGAGGCCGGGCACGTCGTGGGTCTCCGCGACTTCGCGAGCCGTCTCGCTGGCGGGTCCGTCCGCCCCTCTACCCGAGCAGGCGAGCGACAGCGTCAAACAGGCGATGGCGACTCGTCTCGTCATGCGGCAGGCACTATAGCCGAGGTAGCGTACAATGCGGGGGCGATGATGGAGGCACTCGACCAAGCCAAGGAAGCGATTGCCGTTCGGACTGGAAAGGTCGACATCGCCATGGTTCTCGGCTCGGGGCTCGGGGAATACGCCGACAGCTTGGAAGGCGCGCGCGCGATCCCTTACGGGGAAATCCCGCACATGCCGCTCTCTAGCGTGTCAGGGCATGCCGGCAACCTCGTCACCGGGCAGAAGGCGGGCAAACGGATCGTCGCGATGCAGGGGCGCGTCCATCTGTATGAAGGCAACTCAGCCGACGAGGTCGCGTTTGGTGTTCGGTTGATGGCTACCCTGGGCGCCGAGACCTTGATCGTGACCAACGCGGCCGGAGGAATTTCGCCGGAGCTCGAGGCGGGTGACCTGATGGCCATCACCGATCAGCTCAATCTCACGGGAACGAGCAGCCTCGTCGGTGAGAACGACGAGCAGCGCGGGCCGCGATTTCTCGACATGACCGTCGCGTTCGACCCTCAACTCATCAACACGGCTAGCGGCGTTGCGGCCGCGCAAGGCTTCGAACTCAAGCGTGGTGTCTACGCCGGTCTGTTGGGGCCCGCCTACGAAACCCCTGCCGAAGTTCGAATGCTCGGGACGCTCGGAGCCGATGCAGTGGGGATGAGCACGGTGCTCGAGGTGCTCGCCGCGCGTCACATGGGGCTCCGCGTTCTCGGGGTCTCGTGCATCTCGAACCTCGCTGCCGGCCTGTCGAAAGGCCCGTTGAGTCACGAAGATGTGCAAGAGACGGCCGGCCGTGTTCAGTCGCGGTTCGAGTCGCTACTCTCTGGCGTGCTGGAGGCGATGTGATGGAAGAAGGCGCATGGGATGCGTTGAAGCAAGCCGCGATGGACGCGCGCGGGAACGCGTATGCCCCCTACTCGGGGTTCACGGTCGGGGCGGCCGTCCAGACGAGGAGCGGCGCTGTGTTCACGGGGTGCAACGTCGAGAACGCGAGCTACGGCGCGACGATTTGCGCTGAACGTGGGGCGTTGGCCACCGCGGTCGCAGCGGGAGAGCGTGAGTTGGTGGCGCTCGTGATCGCTTCGGGGGCGAAGAGCCCTACCCCACCCTGTGGCATTTGCCGGCAATGCCTCGCTGAGCTGGCGCCAAGCCTGCCGATACGAAGCTACACGGGCGACGCACACGTGGAGTACGACCTTTCGTCGCTCTTACCCGACGCCTTTGGTCGCGATCAGCTCGACTGACGTCCGCTCAGCGGACGCCTTGGGCGATCTTTCGAAGCTTCGCTTCCACGTCCGCCCGGTCGATGGCGTCGGGATCCGCGAGCTCCAGGTAGCGCCCGTACTGAATGACGGCGTCCTGACGCTTCTTCTGCGCGTAGTAGATGTCGCCCGTCAACCGATGCGAGTCCGCGAGCCACGCCTTGCGGCCGGGAGTCTTGCCGCCAAGAGAGGTCGCATTACCCAACGAGGTCAGCGCTTGCGCGCGACGGCCTTCGTCGAGCTGCAGGCGCCCCAAGCGGTACCACCAGTACCCATGCTCCGGATCGCCCGCGACGGCCTTCTCGAAAGCGACGATCGCTTCCTGCATCTGGCCTAGCTGGTAGTGACACTCGCCCATGGCAGCCCAAGCATCGACCCGATTCGGATTGAGCTCGATGGCCTTACGCAAATCGCCGAGGGCGTCACGGACGATGCCCGCACGAATCCGAATCCGGGCGCGGAGCCAGTAGGCGTCACCGAGAGTCGGATCGAGCTTCAATGCAGTATCGAGCTCCCGCAGAGCGGTCGTCATTTCGTTCGCCTCGAGCGCCACCCAGGCGACGTACATTCGATAAAGGCCGCTGTCCGACTGGAGACGCGCGGCTCGGAGGAAGTGCTGCCGCGCGGGCTCCGTCTGGCCGCGTTCCAACTCGATGCGGCCGAGATAGTGCTCGGCCTCCGCAGAGTATGGCTGAGCGTCGATGACCTCGAGTAGCAGCTTCTCTCCCTCGTCCAGTTGGCCGGTGAGAACCAGCACGGCGCCCAAACGCGACTTCAGCGCGGCATCCTTCGGTGACTCTGCGAGCGCTTCGCGGTAGCTCGTAGCGGCGGCATTCATGTCGCCAGTCGCTTCGGCGAGCCGGCCCTTCTCCAGTGAAAGGCCTGGGAACTTCGGGTCCAACTCCTGAACCTTGTCGAGCTCCGCGCTTGCCTGGTCGAGCATGTCCTTCCGGCGGTACGCCACAGCAAGCCCAAACTGGGCAGCGGAATCGCGGGGCTCCATTTCAAGCGCTTGCACGAACTGCTTGATCGCCTCGTCGAGGCGGTTGCGCTCGAGCTCGGCCCAACCGAGCACGCGCCGAACCTCCGCTGTAATCTCGACGTTTTGCTGGGCTTCGACGATGACGCCAACCGCTTCGCCGGGGCGCTTCGTAGACCTGTAGTGTTGGGCGAGCGCCAGGTACGCGCGGAACGACTTTGGTTCGAGCGTGATCGCGTTTCGGAAGTGACGCACCGCCTCTTGGGTGTGCTCCAAGGCCTCGGCGACCTTCCCCTGCCAGAGCTCGACGTCTGCGTTCACCGGCTCGGGGGTCGCGAGGTCGGCGAGCAGCTTCTTGGCATCGTCGGCCTTGTCCATCGCGAGGAGTGCCTCGGCCGCGCCAAGCTTGGCATCGACCACGACTTTGGACTTCCCGGTCACGTCCATTTCAGCGCCGGGTCGAATCTCCGACCGGAGCACGGTTTGGAAGCGGGCGTAGGCGTCCTGATAGGCGCCCTCCAACAGAACGAGTCGTGCGGCACCGAGCGCGGCGTCGGCGTTGCTCGTGTCGAACTCGAGCCCCTTCTCGTACATTTCGCGAGCGGCACCCAGGCGTCCCCGGTGTTCCTCGATACGAGCGACGAGCGTGAGGGCGGAGGACTGATCGGCCCGCGCTGGCTGCAAGGTGGCCCCCTCGACCTGCGCCAGGCCCGCAGGGGCTTGAAGAAGCTCGTAGGCCTCGTCGATCTGGCCCTCTTCGATCAGCAGTTCCGCGACGGCAACGCGTGCACCCGCATGGTTCGGGCTGAGCTTCTGAGTCGCTCTGGCTGCAGCGGCCGCCTTTTCGCGATCGCCGAGCACACGATAGCCGCGGGCCAAGCCCCATTGCGCGCGGGCGCTGTCGTGCTTCTTCATGGCGCTGTCGAACGCATCGACCGCGGCTTGCCCTTCGCGGGCTCTGAGCGCGATCTCACCGGCCACCAAATCGACGTAGACATCGGTCGCGTCCTCTTGCGAAGCCAGCGCGAGTTCGGAAGTCGCGGTGGCTGTGTCCGCGTTGCGGAGGGCATCGGCCGCAAGCGCAACATGAACGCGCGGCGCTTCGTCCCCCCTGCGCTGCAAGTGCACGCGAAGCACGTCCGCGGCGCCCGCGCTCTCGACGTCCTGTCCGTAGCGCACCTGATAGAAGGACTCGTGCAGGAGGCTCCTTGCGATCAGCGATCGATTCAGGGCCGCACCGTGACGCTCGCCCTCGAGCCTTGCGAGCGCTTGTCGCGTGGCGGCGTAGGTATCTGCCGCGGCCATCAACTCGGCTTCCTCGACCGCCTGCGCAACCAGCACTGCATCGCCGGAGGCGGGGAGAAACGGCTCCACTAGGTGAATCCCAAAGAGGCCGTACGGGGTGGTGCCGAGGTAGAAGCCTGCGCCTACCACCCCGGCGATGAGGCCCATCGCGGCCACAACTTTCATCAGCCAGGGCGGCCTTTTGATCGAACGCCGTTTGACCTTGCCCTTCAACCCGGCGGCCACGTCCAATCCGACTCCGCCGGGGTTGGGCATGCGGTGCACGCCGCCGTCGCCCTCACCTGAAAGCCCAGAGAACTCCAGCTCGTCAGATTCTGGCAGCTTGAGCTCCGCAGAGTCCCGACTGACACCGGCTGGGCCCGGCATCTCGCCCGGAGGGGCTGCCCCGGGTGTACCGAACGGCTGGCCAATGGGAGGCGGCGGTCCCGGGGCCTTCGGAGGCGCATCGAGCTCCATCTCGAGATCGAGGTCGGCTCCGTCGGGGAGGTCTAGCTCGATCGGCCCTCCGCCGTGAATCCGCTCCGGACCTTCTATATCGAGATCCATGAAGTCCTCACGGACCACGGGCAGATCTTCTTGCCCGCTCGGCATGGGTAACTCGGAGTCGAGCGAGATCGGTGTGGGCACCGCGGACCCTCTCATCGGCGTCGGTAGCTCGGCGTCGGAAAGCGCCATCGGCAAATCGATCTCGTCAGCCATCGGCCCGAGGTCTCGCGCCCGCGCGGCGCCCATTGGCGCCGGCAAGTCGACTTCGCTCCCGGAAGCGCTGTGCATCGGCGCAGGAAGGTCGGTGCCGCCTGGCGCTTCGAA
>JAFDFW010000542.1 GCA_019309605.1 Deltaproteobacteria bacterium
TGCACGAAATGCGCCTGCGTAAGAGCGATGCCGAGCTCGCGACGATGGGACGTGCGGCGGCGATCACCAAAGAGGCTCATCTGCGGGCCATGCAGATCGCACGGCCGGGAATGCACGAGTACGAGATCGACGCCGAGCTCCTGCACATCTTTCGCAAGCATGGAAGCGAGCGCCCGGCATACGAGAGCATCGTGGGGTCAGGGCCCAACGCGACGATCCTCCACTATCGGGCCGGCGACCGCGTCATGAAGGACGGGGAGCTGTTGCTCATCGATGCGGGGTGTGAGCTGGGCTACTACGCGAGCGACGTGACTCGGACGTTCCCCGTGAACGGCAAATTCACCGACGAACAGCGTGCGGTCTACGAGGTGGTGCTCCATGCGCAGAAAGCATGCATCAAGGAGGTGAAGCCTGGCGCCACGCTCGAGGCTCTTCACGAGGGCGCCGTACGTTCGATCACCGAGGGCCTGATCGACATCGGTTTGCTCGAGGGCGATCTGGACGCACTCATTGAAGACAAGAAGTACGAGCCGTTCTACATGCACCGAACCTCGCATTGGCTGGGGATGGATGTGCACGACGTCGGCCACTACTACGTCGACGGCAAGCACCGGCCGCTCGAGCCTGGCTTCGTTCTGACCGTCGAACCCGGCGTCTACATCGCGACCGACGCGGAGGGGGTAGATGAGCGCTGGCGTGGAATCGGCGTGCGCATCGAAGACGACGTGCTGGTCACCAAGAGCGGCCACGAGGTCCTGACCGCAGGCATTCCCAAAGAGATCGACCAGGTCGAGGCCGCCTGCGCGTAGCGCCTCTTCGCACCGTATCGTCAGCGCGGGTTGTGTGGTATGCCGCGCGGCATGTCAGTGGAACACACGATCGTTTTCGTTGGCGCCGGCAACATGGCGGGTGCTCTCATCCGCGGATTGATCGGAACGGGCACCGTCCCCGCCGACAGAATCATTGCCGCCGACCCGGATCAAGACCGGCTGCGTGCGCTCGAAGCGGAGCTCGAGATCCGCGTCACGAGCGACAATGCGGAAGCGGTGAAAGACGCAACCGTCGTGGTGCTCGCAATCAAGCCTCAGGTGTTCGCGCAGGTGCTTCCGGGCCTCTCCGCTGCGGTGCCGCCGCACGCGCTCCTGATTTCGATCGCCGCGGGTATCTCGACGAGGATGATCGAGCGGTCGTTCCCCGACGGCTCTCGGGTCGTTCGCACCATGCCGAATACGCCTGCGCTCGTTGGCGCAGGGGCGTCCGCGATCGCAGGGGGCACCCACGCGACCGATGACGACCTAGAACTCGCTGAAACCCTCTTCCGGAGCGTCGGCATCTCGGTCCGCGTGCCCGAGGAACAGATCGATGCCGTGACCGGCCTCAGTGGCTCTGGCCCGGCGTACGTGTTCGCCATGATCGAAGCGCTTCGTGACGCTGGAGCGCGAGAAGGCTTACCGGAAGAAACCGCCCTTCAACTCGCGGCACAAACCGTGTTTGGCGCGGCGCGCCTCCTGCTCGACGAGAAGGAAGCACCCGAAGTGCTGCGGGACCGAGTGACGAGCCCGGGCGGAACCACGCGCGCCGGACTAGACGCGCTCGCGGCGGCAGGCTTCGCAGATGCGATCATGGGCGCCGTACGTGCCGCGACCCGCCGCTCCGTCGAGCTCGGCAAGATTGCGGAAGAGACCGAGTACTGAGGATCTGCTGCATTCGCCGTTGACTCAGCCTTGAGCGACCGGCCGGGTCTCTGCGATCGTGGCGGCGGCTCACTCCCGTCCGTGGCGTAGTCGATGTGGCGCATCGGTGCTTCGAGGCGCCGTCCCGCCTTCCAGAGTCAGAGTCAGTCGGGATCCGCAAACACGAGATCGATCTTGACGAAGGCCGTATCGTCGAAGTGGATGCCTTCGAAATTCACGCGCAGCACGTTACCGTCGACGCGAAGGGCGTCGTCATCGAGCTCCAACGTACTCACGTCGCCGTCTACGCTTACGCCCACCAGTTCGGGTGCAGCGCCCAATAGCTCGGTGAACACGTAGCCGTTGAAGCTGGCTGACTTGAACGTGCCCTTTGTCGTGACGGAGGAGAAGTCGTAGATGATGCTTCGGCCATCGATGATATCGATGGTCACTTCGGCTTCGGTGACACCCGAGCAAGAAGACTTCAGCTTCGCAAGCTGCTCGCTGGGAAACTCCACGTCAGCGCAGGCCAGAACTATCAGCTTTTCTTGAACTTCAGAGTCACACGGCGTGGTCGCGCGGACCAATTGCACGTAGGTAAAGTCCCAGTTCGTGTAGGGCTCAGTCTCGCCCCACGAGCTGTTGCGGAGGTTGAATGAATCCACATCGCCACATGCGGTGACGAGAGTGAGACTGGCAACAACGATGCACATGGACCGTGCGAGTGACAGTGCACCAAACATTTTCATGATGATCTCTCCTTCGAGCGCCTAGCTCTTCAAGGGATGGAGACCATCTTTGGTACCTCAGAACGGCACGGAATATCTATACGTAATTGCTCCTGTTTCATACGTAATTAGTCGCCTCCTATACGTATATATTTTGCTCTCATACGTATTAGTTCGCATCTCGCCAAGATAGGAAGCTCTCTGAGCCTACGGTTCGGCCGACGGGCGCGGCCCAAAGATCGCCGTTCCGATTCGAAGCATCGTTGCGCCTTCGGCGACCGCTTGTTCGAGGTCGTGGGTCATCCCCATGGAAAGCTCCGGCAAGTCGTGTGCTTCCGCAAACCCTCGGAGCGTGGCGAAGAATGGCCGGGTGGCTTCGACCTCGTCGAGG
>JAFDFW010000074.1 GCA_019309605.1 Deltaproteobacteria bacterium
ACTCTTCGCAACGTGGAGATGACCGCGCCCTACATGCACGATGACCGCTTCGCCACGCTCGAAGAGGGCATCGACTTCTACAGCGAAGGCGTCATTTATTCCGACACCATCGACTCGCTCATCCCCAACGTGACCGGCGGTGGACTTCAGCTCGCCGCCCAGGAACGCCTCGACCTCGTCGCTTTCCTACGCGCCCTCACCGACCCGGTGTTCCTCGGCAACCCAGACCTCGCACGGCCCTGACCTCCATCGACGCCGCGCTCGCCCAAACAAGGCGCATCGTAAATTCAAACTTCTCTATTGGCGATGGAGATAGCTCTCGAACTCACCTATTGTCAGTGCTGATGAAGCCTGAAGTCGATCCTCAATCGATGAAAACGATGATGGCGTCGGTCCCCAGTCCCGGGATCTCGCCTCTGCGTCAGGCCCTCCAGATCGGGCGCCATCAGTTGGAGTTCTTGCGCCAAAACCGCGCCACCCACGGAGACGTATTTTCCCTGGAGATACCGAACGAGCCGCCACGCGTCGTCCTGGGGCATCCGCTGGACATCAAGGAGATCTTTGCCCTCCGTCCGGAGCGTTACTACTCTGCCGACCAGTCGACGCACGCCAACATCGGCGAGCGCTGCGTCCTGTTCGCAGATGACGAGAAGCATCGGAGCGATCGCTCCCTTCTCAGCCCGCCGCTCCACGGACAGTTTCTCGAGAGCTACGGGCCCCACATGCTGGAGTGCACGGAGTCAGCGATCGATCGCTGGCTGCCCGGGACGCAGCTCCTCCTCCAGGAAGAGCTAGGGCACATCACGCTGCGTGTCATCACTCGATGCGTGCTCGGTGCGGACGAGGAACCACACCAGGAGCGGTTGCACGCGCTCATCACCGAGTGGGCCGAGCACATCTACTCGCAGAGCCTCTTCACGGTCGCAAGCCTCGTCGGGCTCAACCGAATGCGCCGCTTCCTCGAGAGGAAGACAGACGAACGGCGCGAGGAGAGGCACGGGTTGTGCCCCTATCCCGGGCGCAAGAGCACGGGGTTGAAGGCCGAGTTCATGACGATACTCGAGGAGGACGTCGAGCAATGCCGTAAAGAAAGGGCCGAAGGGCGCGACGACGTGTTGGCCAGGATCGCGGTGGCGACCTACGAGGACGGCGAGCTCATGGACATGCACACCGTCCTCGACCAGCTCACGCTCCTCTTCTCGGCGGGACACGAAACGACGGCGAAGAGCCTGGGCTGGGCGGTGCGGGACATTCTCGAGCGCCCCACGCTCCTCTCGAGGTTGAGGGAGGAGATCGCGGATCACTTCGGCGACGGACCGATGGATCCGAGCGCGTGCCGGCGACTTCCCCTTCTCAACTCCGTCATCAAGGAGTCGATGCGCCTCCATCCCGTCACGGCCCTCGTGCAGCGAGAGCTGACGGAGCCGCTCGATCTGCGCGAGCTCACCCTCGTAACCGGCACCGTCGCGGTGCCATCGAACTACCTCGCGCACCGTCACCCGGACTATTGGGAACGTCCGGACGACTTCGTCCCCGAGCGCTTCATCGACCTCAAGCCACCTCCCCACGTCTACTTCCCGTTCGGCGGGGGAAGGAGGAAATGCCTCGGCGCGACCTTCGCCGAGTTCGAGATGCCGATCGTCCTCGCGGCCATCCTGCGTCGGGTGGATCTCGCCTTCGTCCCCGGCGTCGCAATCGAGCCGGTCTACGGGGGAGTCACGATCGGCCCTTCCAACGGCCTGCCGCTAAAGGTCGATGCGGTCCGAGCCGCCTACCGATTTCGTCGGCAGGGTCGTGGGCACTGACGCTGACGCTGGCTGTGGCGCGGACACTGGCACCGACGCTGGCGCTGACCCTACGGCAGGGCTCCGAAGTGCCGCAGCCCCTCCAGCACCCCGCGCGCGTAATGCTGCTCCGCAAAATAGATCCGCTCCGCGATCCCCTGAGCAACCGACTCGATGCCCAGATCCTTCTTGAGCGCTTCATCCGCATTCCCAACCACGATCACCCGATAGCCGGTGAGCATCGCGGCGCGGTCGTTACCCGAGTCGCCGGCGTACACCAGGTGCTCCTCGTCGACACCCGAGCAATCGTGCAGGTATCGAACGGCGTAATCCTTCGCAACGCTCGCGGGGAGTACGTCCAGGAGCCCACGTCCGGAAACGGGATCATGGCTCACTACGAGATTCACCCTCGCGTGTGCAGCGTCGAGTCGGGCTTGAACGGTTTCTACAAACGGCTCCGGGCGGCCCCTCGTGTAATAGCTGACCTTGAACTCCGCCTGCTTTTCTTCTTCTTGAAGCTCCAGCCCGTCCATTGCGCCGATCGCGGCGCGCACCTCGTCGCCAGCCAGACCTCCGAACAGGGCCCTCATCGCCTGGCGATACTCGGGGTCGGGCTCGTAGCCTCCGCCCGTCCGTCGATAGACGCTCGTGCCGACATCGCAGACGAACCAATCGGGGGAGGGAAGGCCGATCTCCTCAATCCCTTCCTGCGCCAGCGACAAATGGCGGCCCGTGACGTAAGCGAGCATCAGCTCTTCACTCGCTTCGAACGCGTCGACCAACTCGGCGACCTCGCGCAACCTTTGCGCATCACGCTCGAGTGGAATCAGCGTGCCATCCAAATCTGACGCGAGTAGGTAACGTGTTATGCTCATCGCATCGTGAGCCTAGCGAGGACCGAACGCTCCTGCACCCAGGAAGACGTCAGGTAAGACGCCGTGCACCGCTTTCACAATCGACCTGTCATTTTCGGCGAGGTTCTTTTCGATCACTTTGCCGACGGGAGCCGCGTTTTGGGTGGCGCGCCGTTCAACGTCGCCTGGCATTTGCGGGGGTTTGGCGCGAATCCACTGGTGATCAGCGCGGTTGGCGAGGACACCGAGGGCCGCGAGGTCCTCGAGCGCATGACGAGCTGGGACTTGATGATCGAGGGCGTACAGACCGACGCCACGCATCCGACCGGCAAGGTCGCCGCAACCATCGTCGATGGCGAGAACCGCTTTGAAATCGCGCCAGGGCAGGCCTGGGATTTCGTCCACGCCGATCCTGCCATTCGCGCCGCATCTGACAAGGCCGCGGGGCTCCTCTACCACGGGACGCTCGCTCTTCGCGCTGGTGAGAGCTGGAACACCCTTCGAACGCTGTGGGACAAGACCGAGGCCCCGTCCTTCGTCGACCTGAACCTGCGCGACCCGTGGTGGACGCGGGAAAAGGTCGATTGGTGTTTGTCGACGGCGGACTGGATCAAGCTGAACGACACCGAGCTGACTGAGCTCACGGCAAGCCCTACGGGGTCCTTCGAAGAATGCCGGGACGCCGCACTCGGGCTTGCGCGTGACCACTCGATTCGAGGCGTGATCATCACCCGAGGATCGCAAGGGGCGCTCTCGGTCGTCGATGGCAAGCGCGTCTTCGAAGCACCGGCGACACCGGTCACGCGCATCGTGGACACCGTGGGCGCAGGAGATGCGTTCAGCGCTGTCGTCTGCCTCGGGCTGCTCCACGGCTGGGACCATCAGACAACGCTCGACCGCGCGGCTGCTTTTGCGGCGGACCTGTGCGCCATCCGCGGCGCGACGACGCCTGACTTCGGGCTGTACGAGCGGCACCTCGGCCAATGGTCCAAAGACACGAGCACCGGCTCGATCAGCGCGCCCGGGTCGCAGGGTCTGTATGTCCTCTCGCTGACCATCCATGGCCTGGTCCGCGCCACCGAGATCGAGCTTGGGCGCGACGCCGACACCGGTGGACAGGTGTCGTACGTGGTGGACCAGGCGAGGGCGCTCGCCCAGCACCCGGACGTCGAACGAGTCGATGTCGTCACGCGATTGATTCAGGACCGAAGGGTGGACGAGAGCTATTCACGGCCATTCGAGCCGATCTGTCCAGGCGCGCAGATCGTCCGCATTCCGTTCGGGCCACGCCGTTATCTTCGCAAAGAGACGCTCTGGCCTCATCTCGATAGTCTCCTCGACCAGCTCACGCGCTATATCCGTATGCAAGAGCGCACGCCCGACGTCATCCACGGCCACTACGCGGACGCCGGCTACCTCGGTGCGCAGCTCGCGAAGCTGCTCGGCGTTCCTTTCGTCTTCACGGGGCATTCGCTTGGGCGGGTGAAGAAGATGCGGCTCGAGTCCAAAGGGGAGGCCAGCGAGCAGACTTATCGTTTCACGCAACGGATCGAAGCGGAGGAGCGCGCCGTCGAGACGGCCGCCTTGGTGATCGCCAGCACCCGCCAAGAGGTGCGCGAGCAATACGAGCTCTACGACCACTACCAGCCGGACCGCATGAAGGTCATTCCACCCGGCGTCGATCTCTCACGTTTCGCTCCACCGGAGCCCTCTTGGCCACGCCCCGCCATCGCCGCCGACCTCGACCGCTTCTTGAGCGATCCTCGCAAGCCGATGATCCTCGCCTTGGCAAGAGCCGACGAACGAAAGAACTTCGACGGCCTGCTACGCGCCTTCGGCGAGACCGAAGGGCTTCGTGACATGGCCAACCTGGTCATCATCGCCGGCAACCGGGACGACATCTCGGAAATGAGCGCCGGGCAGCGACGCGTCTTGAGTCAGATCCTTGCGTTGATCGACCGTTACGACCTCTACGGTTCGGCGGCCTATCCAAAGCATCACGACTCGACCGACGTCCCCGCACTCTACAAGCTGGCGGCACAGACGAAGGGCCTCTTTGTCAATCCCGCACTCACCGAGCCGTTCGGATTGACGCTGCTCGAGGCCGCCGCGACCGGGCTCCCGATCGTGGCCACGAACGACGGCGGGCCGCAAGACATCATCGGCACCTGCAACAACGGGCTTCTCGTCGACGCAATGGATTCGAAGGCGATCGGAGAGGCGATGCGCGACGCGTTGAGCGACCCGAAACGCTGGGCCCGCTGGTCCGAGGACGGCCTCACCGCGGCGCATGAAAACTATTCCTGGGACAGTCACGCCGCCCGATACGTTCAAGAGGTCAGCAAGGTCGTGAAGGGAGCCCGACCGGTTCCGGTGCACCGGCCGGGAAGCAGACTGGCCGGCATCGACCGCGTGCTGGTCACCGACGTCGACGACACGCTCACCGGCGACGACCAGGCCTTGGCCACGCTCTTGGAGCGCCTCGAAACGACGGACGCGAAGGTCGGCTTTGGCATCGCCACCGGACGCACCTTGAAGGAAGCACTCGCGCTCATGGAGGAGCTCGGGGTGAGGGTGCCTGATGTTCTCATCACCGCGGCGGGGACCGAGCTTCACTACGGCAGGCGGCTCTTGCCTGACCGCTCCTGGGAGCGGCAGATCCGCTATCGGTGGGACCGCGACGAGGTCCACCGCGTGGTCAGCACGATTCCTGGCCTGACTCACGTCCCGGAATCGGACACCAAATACCGCCTTCGCTACCGACTCGAGCCGGGCCGCGCTCCAAATCTCCGAGAAATCCGTCGCCGCGCTCGCCAGGAGGGCCTTCGGGTGACGACCATCCTCGACCACGAGGTCTACCTCGACGTGATCCCGGTTCGCGCGTCGTCCGGACTTGCGATTCGGTTTTTCTGCTTCAAATGGAACCTCGAGCCGCAGCGCCTGCTCGTGGCGGGCGATTCAGGGAACGACTGGGACATGCTTTCGGGAGACACCTTGGGGGTCGTGGTGAGCAATCACACGCCAGAGCTCGAACGGCTTCGCGGAAGGCCACGCATACATTTTGCGAAAAGTGCGCACGCACGCGGGATCCTCGAGGGGATCGATTGCTATGATTTCTTTGGGGACATTCGGGTCCCGTCAGAGGACCACGAATGATTGAGAAGCTCGAAGAGTTGCTCCAAACCCACCGCGAGCCGATCTATCTCCTATTCAGGCGCCTCAAAGCCTTGGACCGGAAGTTCCTGCTCTGGTCCGACCTGGTGCACGAGTACGAGCAGTTCTGCCAGTCCGAGGTCGGCGCGACGCTCCTCGACACCGAGATGTCGCCGGGCATACGGCACGCGCAAGAAGCGGTCGTCGATGATCCGTTCATCTGGCTTGCGGTACGAACGCGTGTGGGCCGATGGCAGTTCGTGCAGATCCACACCGAGGAGATGCACTGCCGGGAGCTCACCGTCTCGGAGTTCTTGGACGTCAAGGAACGCCTGGCAGCCAACATACCGCAAGGCGACCGCTACGTGCTCGAAATCGACCTGAGCCCGTTCGAGCGAGGCTTCCCCAAGCTCAAGGATTCTCGCAGCATCGGCCGCGGCGTCGAGTTCCTCAACCGGCATCTGTCGGGACGGATGTTCATGGATGGCGGGCGCGGCCAGAAGCTCCTGTTCGACTTCCTGCAGGTGCACCAGGTTCGTGGGCAACAGCTGATGTTGAACGGGACGCTGAAGGACATCGAGGAGCTCCGCGAAGCCTTAGGCCAGGCGACGAGCTTGCTCGAAACACATTCGGAGGAGAGCGCTGACCTCAGCCGCGAGCTGCGGCGGCTCGGCTTCGAGTCCGGCTGGGGGCGAACGCCCGCGCGCATCTGCGAGACGATGGAGCTCTTGCTCGATATCCTCGAAGCCCCTTCTGCAGGAAACCTCGAGAAGTTCCTCGCCCGCATGCCGATGATCTTCTCGATCGCCATCCTCTCGCCCCACGGCTATTTCGGGCAGTCCAACGTCCTCGGCAAGCCGGATACAGGCGGCCAGATCGTCTACATCCTCGATCAGGTCCGCGCCTTGGAGCGCGAGATGCGTCAGTCGATCCACGAGCAGGGCCTCGACATCGAGCCTCAAATCGTGGTCCTCACGCGGTTGATTCCGGAGGCGGACGGCACGACCTGCGATCAGCGCATCGAGCCGATCCTCGGGACCGAGAACGCACGCATCCTTCGTGTGCCCTTTCGCACGTACGAAACAGGTGAGGTCATCCCCCAATGGATCTCGCGCTTCGAAGTCTGGCCGTACCTGGAACGCTACGCGATCGACGCGGAGCGTGAGCTTCTCGCCGAGCTCGGTGGCATGCGTCCCGATTTCTTCATCGGCAACTACTCGGACGGCAATCTCGTCGCCAGCATCATGGCGCATCGGCTCGGGGTCACGCAGTGCAACATCGCCCACGCGCTCGAGAAAACGAAGTACCTGTTGTCGGACCTTTACTGGGAGGATCACGAAAACGAGCATCACTTTGCCGCGCAATACACCGCCGACTTGATGTCGATGAACACGGCGGACTTCATCATCACCAGCACCTATCAAGAGATTGCCGGCACGACGGAGAGCGTCGGCCAATACGAGAGCTACAGCGCGTTCACACTGCCCAAGCTGTACCGGGTTGTATCCGGGGTCGATTGCTTCGACCCGAAATTCAACATCGTCTCGCCGGGCGCCGATTCTCGCATCTTCTTTCCATACTTCGATGAAACACGTCGCCCCGAAGAGCTCCGCAAGGAAATCGAGACGATGGTCTATGGCTCACCCGACTGCGCGTTCCGAGGCTTGCTGACCGAGCAGGACAAGCCGCTGCTCTTTGCGATGTCACGCCTGGACCGGATCAAAAACATGGCCGGCCTGGTCGAGTGGTACGCGCAAAACGAAGAGCTTCGCAAGACGGCCAATCTGCTCATCGTCGGCGGCCGGCTCCGCGTCGAAGAGTCCAACGACCGCGACGAGCGCGAGCAAATCGAGCGCGCGCACTGGCTCTTCGACGAGTACGAGCTCGAAGGCGACGTCCGCTGGATCGAAATGCAGACGGACAAAACCAGGGTCGGGGAATTCTATCGATTCGTCGCCGACCAGCGTGGCGCCTTCGTGCAACCCGCCTTGTTCGAGGCCTTCGGCCTCACCGTCGTGGAGTCGATGGCCACCGGCCTCCCGACCTTCGCGACGCGCTACGGCGGCCCGCTCGAGATCATTCAAGACGGCGTGTCGGGCTTTCACATCGATCCGAACCAGGGCGCTGAGGCAAGCCAGAAGATGCTCGACTTTTTCCGCGCCTGCGAGAAGGAGCCCGCCACCTGGGAGGCGATCTCCAAGGCGGCGATCAAGCGCGTCGACGAACGCTACAACTGGGACCTCTACGCCTCGAAACTTCTCAAGCTGTCCCGCATTTACGGCTTCTGGCGCTACATTTCTTCGCTCGAACGCGACGAGACTTCCTGGTGCGCGATGCTCACCTGGACCACGCCATCGTCTAGAACGGCCTGGTAGGTCGTGAGCAGATAGTCACCGTCACGATAGCCAAAGCCTTCGCCCGCATCTTCGTAGAGGCGGCCCGATGCCCGTCCTGTAGCGTCTAGTGAAACCAGAAGAGTGAGTGGGCCCTTGAAGGCCTCCTCAGTTGTCTGTCCGCCAGCGCCCACCGGAATGATAGCGCCGTCGCGCAGCCGCAGGATGGGATGGGCATGCTCGGTGGCTGGATCCTCGCCGGCAAGCGCAAAAGGGCGCCACTCGCCCGTGGGCATTCGGAAGTCCTGGATCCCGTTTTCCAACAACTGCGGCTGGACCATCACATCGCCGCCGAGGAGGAACGCGTGATCTTCACTGCGGAGCGAGAGGTCCGCGGGATCGGCAAAGAACAACGGGCGCGCGACCGGAAGCCCTGTGGCCGCGGCTTCGTGGAAGGCGGTGTAGAGATAGGGCAGCAGCCGGTAGCGTCGTGCGAGCGCGACCCTGGAGACGTTCTCGGCGGCCGGCCCGAACGACCACGGTTCCTGGTCACCCTCGAGCGCGTTGTGGGTCCGGTAGAAGGGCAGGAAAGCTCCGAGACCCATCCAGTGGGCAAAGAGCTCGCGGGAAGGGGTTCCCGCGAATCCACCGATGTCTGGTCCGGAAAAAGGCTGCCCGGAAAGACCCAGGTTCAACACCATCGGCACCGACCAATGAAGGTGCTTCCAGCTCGAGACGTTGTCGCCGGTCCAGGTCGCGGCGTACCGCTGCCCTCCGAGATAGTTCGACCGGGACAGGATGAAAGGGCGCCGCTCAGGCCTCGACACCTTCATCGCCTCGTCTGTAGCTTTCGCCATCAAGAGCCCGTAAACGTTGTGGTATCGGGCATGGTTTCCCGGCGTGATCCCACCGCCTCCTCGATGCAACAACTCGTTTGGAAGCTCCGCGCCGTGCGGCAGAATCGGCGACGGTTCGTTGAGGTCGACCCACACGCCGTCCATGCCGCGCCCCAGAAACTCGGTCGTACGGCGGGTCCACCACGCCCGCGTCTCGGGACGGGTGTAGTCCGGGAATGCCGCGTCACCGGGCCAGGTCCAACAATGATGCTCGCGACCCTCTGCGTCACACAGAAAGTGCCCTTGCGCGACGCCTTCATCGTAGACGTCATACCCCTCCTCGGCTTTGACGGCCGGATCGAGAATCCACACCGACTTGAAGCCGAGCTCGTGAAGATAGTCGTTGGTTCCCCCGGGGTCCGGGAACCCCTCCGAGTCGAAGGTGAACACCTTGTATTCATCCATGTAGTGGATGTCGATCCAGATCACATCGCAGGGAATGGAGCGACTCCGAAACTCACGAGCAAGCTCACGAACCCGAGCGTCGGGAAAGTAAGAGAAGCGGCATTGCTGGTACCCGAGCGCCCAATGGGGCGGCATTTCGATTCGGCCGGTGAGGGCGCCTAGTTGCTGTACGACTTCTTGCGGAGACGCGCCCTCGATCACGATGACAGGGAAGGGTTCCGCACACGTCAGCCGAATCCCATCACGAAGGTCGATACCAAGCCGATAGGTCGTATCCGCCAGCACCCCAAACGCACTCCCATCCCCCCGAACCGCAAGCACCCAGGGATGCGCCTGATAGAGACTCTTCGAGCGTTCGTCATAGTTCGGAACCGCCGTCCCATCCTCCTCGATCCGAAACGGTTGCTTGGCCCAGACCTCGGTGACGAAACCGTTGCGCAGGAGCGGGCCCGCGACTTCCCCGGTGCCGTAGAGGCTGGTGTTGGGGCCGATGGCGATGGTCGCGACGACACCTGCACCGGTGCGCTCGAATCGTGGAACGGTTGTCCAGTCATCGGGGACGGAACCACGAGCGGGAAGGGGTTCGGTGAGCGCGAAGGAACGCGGGAGCGTCGACGGATCAACGTCAGGGGGAACAAATCGAGCGACCCGATCAGCGAGCAGCCCGGGAGCTTGATGCGACGCCGCTGCCATGAGACGCACCGTAGCTCACCGACGCTGACACTGACACTGACACTGGCGCTGGCACCGACGCTGGCACTGGCACTGGCGCCGACACTGACACTGGCACCGTCGCTGGCGCTGTCCCCGCCGCGCCGCGGTCACACTAAGGGCATCCATCCGTGCACACCCGGAACTCGCTCTCGCAAGCCGCCGCACAGCTCTTGTCCTTCATCTCGCAGTACGTATTGCAACTAGCCCAACGGATCACCGGGACCGGCTCTGGCTCCTGGCTCGGAAGCGGCCTGGTCGACGCGTCGACCGCGAGCTGTTGCAGACGCATATTCGCGTAGCGAATGAGCTCTGGCGGCTGATTTTCAGACTGCTCAGCGAGCCAGTGGCTCCAGCAGCTTCGCCGCTGATCCGGGGTCACCGATGGATCGAAGTCGGCGCCGTAGCACTGCTCGTAGTAGTCGGTGCTTCTTTGGGCTTGTTTAAGGCTGGGTCCGCATGCAATTGAAACCAATAGGCAACATGAGAAGAGCGAACGAGCCATGACGGCGGAAGATATCATCGCCGACGAGCCCCACCAAGCTCCGGTCACGGGCTGGGGGACGTTCGAGGCCAAGGGTATCGGGACCTTGTGGCTCGAATGGAGTGATGCCGGCTTGTTGCGACTTTCCTTCGAGCCGTTGAGCGACGCACTGGCCGACCAGAGCGCTGTTCCGGCCGTTTACGCCGAGCCCCTGGGCCGCTACTTCGACGGAGAGCCCGAGGACTTCGCCGAGGTTCCGCTCGATCTGCGAGGGACGGACTTTCAGCTTCGCGTCTGGAACGCGCTTCGCGAAATCCCCTGGGGCCAGGTGCGCACCTACGGAGGCGTGGCCCAGGAGATCCACTCGCCGCGGGCGATGCGCGCGGTGGGCCAGGCCAATCACGTCAATCCGGTCCCGGTCATTGTCCCTTGCCATCGCGTCGTCGAGGCCGGGCACCATCTTGGCGGCTACGGCGGCGGCATCGAACGCAAGCAACGGCTGCTCGAGATCGAAGGCGTACGCTTCCACGAGGGCGTCGTGCAGCCGGGGCAGCTGGAGCTCTTCTGAGCTACCCGTAACGCGCGACGAGCAAGCAGACGACCACGAGCGCGCCCGCAGCAAGGCTGACCTTGTCCTTCACGGCGAATAACACCGGGTCATCGTGCATCTGGTCGCGCGCGGCCAGGAACCAGATGCGTATGATCCAGTAGACCAAGATCAGGCAGATGGCCCAGAGCGCCTG
The DNA here is from genome assembly GCA_019309605.1 of Deltaproteobacteria bacterium. Classification (GTDB taxonomy): domain Bacteria; phylum Myxococcota_A; class Polyangia; order Polyangiales; family Houyiibacteriaceae; genus SG8-38. The sequence goes on from JAFDFW010000074.1 coordinate 11,364, forward strand.
GGGCAGCGAGTAGTACATCAGCATGACGGGGCTGTTGATGTAGAGGGCGAACACGAGCACCGCGAGCAATCCCGCTGCCGGTCCGGCCGACGCGATGATCGGAATGTCCGCTGGGACGTAGTTGCGACCCTTGAGCGATTGCCCGGGGTCGCCTTTGATTTGAATCAGCTCGGCGTATCGCTTCACAAACGCCAAGCTCGTGAAGAAGAAGATCGAGAACGCGAGCAGCCAGGGAGAGAGCGCGACCCCGACGGCCACACCGCCTGCGATCACACGATAGGTGAACAACGACGCCAGGGTGAGCACGTCGAGGATCATCTGCTGCTTCAGGACGAACGTGTACGCAGTGGTGAGCACGACGTAGCCCAGCAAAACCGCGACGAATTTCGGGTGCACGAACGCCACGGCTAGCGTCAGCGCCAGAGCCAGAGACGCCATGGACAGCGCGATGCCCTCAGGAATAGACAGCGTGCCCGCAGCAAGCGGGCGTTTGCGTTTGCTCCGATGCTGGCGGTCGGACGGCAGATCGATCAGGTCGTTCAACACGTAGATCGAGGATGCGCAGAAGCTAAACGAAAGGAACGCCATCAGCGCGGTAAAGACCAGGCTCAGATCCGTGTACTGGTGCGAGAAATACAACGGCACGAAGAGCAAAACGTTCTTGGCCCACTGGTGGGGCCGAAGCTCCTTCACCGTGGCCTTCCACTTATTCGGCCGCTCGGAAAGTACCGTCACCTTCGGCAGCGACTGCTCGGCGCTCCTGTGCGTGCTCGAGCTCGGGCAAACCATAATTGCCTCGTTCGCGGCCCTCCAGATCGGAAGGTCCGCCGACGAGTCGCCGATGTATTGAAAGCCACCGGCGCCGAATCGCGATACGAGAAGCTCCGCCTTCCGGCCGGCCTTGAGGTTGTTCTCGCCATCGCTGCCAATGGCCTCGTCGAACAGCTCCAAGTGCTCCGCCACTGCATCCGCGGTGGCCTGATCCGACGCAGTGACGAGCAGGACTCGCCGGCCGTCCTCGCGTGCCTGGCGCATTTCGTCCAGGACCTCGTCTCGATAGGGAAGCGCAGCGGGGTCGACCGGCGCGTTCTGCGCCAGGTAACGTTTGAACTTGGGCCGGCCCTGCATCAGGGCAGCGAGCAGCGCAAAGAGCTTCCAAGGCGCTGTCTTCAGTAACCCCAAGACGCTCTCCCCCATCGTGTCGGTAGCCACGAGCGTCCCGTCGAGGTCGACGCAGAGTGGCCCCTTCGTCGAAGCGGAGGTCGAATCTGTATGCGGGGTGTTCAAAGTCCTCCTTTCAAAGGCTATTCAATGCCGCCTCCAGGCGCTCCCGCTTCTCCCGGAGTTCGGTCGCGTCGCGATTCGACTTCTCGACCACCGCCTCGGGTGCACGCTCCACGAAGCTGGGATTCCGGAGCTTTTTCTCGAGGACACCGAGCTCTTTTTCGAGCTTCTTGAGGTCGCGTTGGAGGCGATCGCGTTCCTTTTCGGTGTCGATGACCCCCGGCACCGCGGCTCGGACGCCGGGGTTCACGAACACTGCAGCGTTCTCGAAGTGGGCGGCAGCGTCATTGAGCTTGGCCGCGTCCGCCTCGAAGCACATTTCGCCACGCGCCAGAGTCTCGATGGTCGATCGCTCCGCTTCGAGCACCGCACGCTTGCCTTCGTCGTCGGTGTGCCAATGGATCTTCAGCGGCTGACTCATCGGGACGTGGTGCTCGGCACGGATCGTTCGCGCGCTGCCGACGAACGCTTGCACCACTTGGAAGTCGCGCTCCGCGTCGCGGTCGATTTTTGCGTCGACCAACGCCGAAGGGAAGCGGCTGATCATGATGCTCTCCGGCGCCTCATCCCACTTGGGAACCCGCTGCCAGATCTCCTCGGTGATGTGCGGCATCATCGGGTGAAGCGCGCGCAGCACAGTCTCGAGCGCGTGCACCAAGGTGGCTTCGGTCTCCTGTACCAAGTCGGCGTCGCCGCTATCGAGCGCGGGCTTGCTGACCTCTAGAAACCAATCGCAGAGCTCGTCCCACACGAAATGATAGAGCGCGCCAGACGCCTCATCGAGACGGTAGGCATCGAGGCCTGTGGAGGTGATGTCGAGCGCTTGATAGAGGCGCGACAGCACCCAGCGGTTCGCGAGCGCCTTGGGCCGCGGGCATTGTTGCGAGGCCTTCGTGGAGGAATCGTTCAGCCGCATCAGCGCATAGCGCGACGCATTCCAGAGCTTGTTGGCGAAGTTCCGGTAGCCCTCGATGCGCTTCATCGAGAGCGCGATGCGGCGCGACTGCGGCGAATAGCTGAGCAAGGTCATCCGAAGCGCGTCCGCGCCATAGGCCGCGAAGCCGTCCGGATAGGTGCTCCGCAGATACTTGATGCCGGACTTCTTGGCGCCGGCTTTTTCGGCTTTCTCGATGAGCTCTTCGCCGGTCGCGCCGTAGATCACATCGAGTGGATCGACCACGTTCCCCTTCACCTTGCTCATTTTTTCGCCGCGCTCGTCGGTGACCAGGCCGGCCAGTAAGACGCGCTTGAACGGAACCTCACCCATGAAGTGCAGGCCCATCATGATCATCCGGGCGACCCAGAAGAAGAGGATGTCGTACCCCGTCTCCATGTCCTGCGTCGGGTAGAAGCGTTCGAGTGTCGGGGTCTTTTCGGGCCAGCCGAGCGTCGAGAACGGCCACAACCCCGAGCTGAACCATGTATCCAGCACGTCGTCGTCTTGGCGAATCGAAGTCCCACCACAGCCGCCGCACGCCCTCGCATCCTCACGCGACACGGTGACGTGCTCGCAGTCGTCGCAGTACCAGGCCGGAATCGGGTGCCCCCACCAGAGCTGACGCGAGATGCACCAATCCTGAATGTTGCGAAGCCAGTGGAAGTACGTCTTGGTCCACTCGGGCGGCAGGATTTGAATCGTGCCGTCTTCGACCGCTTTGATCGCCGGCTCGGCCAGCGGCTTCATCTTCACGAACCACTGGGTCGAGATCATCGGCTCGACGATGGTCCCGGAACGCTGCGAGCGCGGCAGCGTCATCATGTGCTTCTTGCTGCCGCGGGCGAGCCCGAGGTTGGAGATCTCGTTCTCCACCGCCTTGCGCGCCGCAAAGCGCTCGAGCCCTTGGAACGGCCCGCCGTTCTCGTTGAGCGTGCCGTTGAGCTCGAAGATGTTGATCTCTTCGAGGCCGTGCCGCTTGCCGGTCGCAAAGTCGTTGGGGTCGTGAGCGGGGGTCACCTTCACCACGCCGGTGCCGAACTCCGGGTCGACGAGCTCCGCGTCGAGGATCACCGGAATCATCCGGTCGACGAAGGGGTGGCGCACGTACTTGCCGTGCAGGTGCCGATAGCGCTCGTCGTCCGGGTGAATCGCCACGGCCGTATCCCCGAGCATCGTCTCGGGCCGCGTGGTCGAGACCACCACTTCGCCGTCTCCGTCCGCCAGCGGGTACGCGAAATCGAACATCACGCCTTCGACGTTTTCCTCCTGCTCGACCTCCAGGTCCGACAGCACGGTCTGTGACTCGACGTCCCAGTTGACCAGCCGGGTGTCCCGGTAGATCAGCCCTTCTTCGTGGAGCCGGACGAACGCCTCACGGACGGCCCGCACCATGTCGGGGTCCATCGTGAACTTGGTTCGCGGCCAGTCGCACGAGGCACCCATCTTTCGAAGCTGCTGAAGGATCCGTCCACCGGACTCTTCCTTCCACGCCCAGACCCGCTCGATGAACTTCTCACGACCGAGATCGTGGCGCGTGAGGCCTTCCTTCTTGAGCTGCCGCTCGACGACGACCTGGGTCGCGATGCCCGCATGGTCGATGCCGGGGACCCAGAGCGTGTTGTAGCCCTGCATCCGCTTGTGGCGGCAGAGCACGTCCTCGAAGGTCGTTCGGCACGCGTGCCCCATGTGGAGCGAGCCTGTGACGTTGGGTGGGGGAATGGCGAGGGTGTACGTCGGCCGGTGGTCGTCCGGGTCCTCGGAGGCCGCGAAGTACCCGGAAGTCTCCCAGTGCTCGTACCAGCGCGACTCGCTTTCGGTCGGCGAGTACTGCTTGGGCATCTCGTCAGGCGGTTCGCTCATCCGACCGACCGTGTGCGGTGAAATCGCGAGGCAGTCAAGGCTCAGTCACCGACGAGACGGTGCAATTCCTCACGGATCATCGCTTCGGCGAGCTCGGGAACGCACACCTTCGACTTGGTCCGGCGTGAGACCCAGTGTCTCGAGCCGCTCCACGACGGAATGTGAGAGCGCTTCATTGACGGCGGCGGTCGCCTGTGACGGAATCGACGTCGACGAGATCACAGCAGCCACCGGCTGGGAGGGATACGTAGACGCGACCGCGACGTGCGCGCCGGTCAGCGGTGTGCCGGCGGCCCTCGGTGCAGGGACAGCTGGAGCCATCGGTCGCCCAGACGGACCAGACGGACCGTTGAGCGGAAGCGGCGGCGGAGTGGGTCGATACGAAGGCTGAGAAATAGGCGTCGGTGGCGCCGTCCCTGGCCGCGGAACAGGAATCGATGGCGCCTCGTAGAGGGCTTCGGCCTGGCTCGCGAGCTCGGTCGCCTTGTCGATGGCTTCCTGCGTGTCGAAAGGTTTCAGAATGTGGCCGTCGGCGCCAACTTCCGAGGCACGC
>JAFDFW010000543.1 GCA_019309605.1 Deltaproteobacteria bacterium
TGGATCATCGCGCTGGTCGCCGCCGGAGAGCTCACGATTCTCAGCAGCGTCCTGTTCTTGGGGGACGACGGATACCAGCGCTTGGAGGCCCGCACGTCGACGTTCTTGCGGCGCAAAGCTGCAGCGAGCGCGGAGTCGGTGACGGCTCGACGTCATGGCGTCGGGATGGCGCTGCTCATCGCGCACTTGAGCGCGTACTTCGTCGTGTGGACCGCCTGCATCCTCGGATACACGAGAGCCACAGACGCAAACCCCTTCCCTGTCGTGTACGGCTTGACGTTCGAGCAACAAGGACGGGCGTTGGTTTGGGGCGTGATAGCCGCCGAGTTCCTCTTCGCGCTGGCGATCTATGTTCTGGGTCCCGCCTGGTGGCGTCGCTTCAAACAGCTCTTTCGGTATCAGCCCGCGACCACTCCCCAGGAGCCAGATGCGCCCAGGCCGCCACCTACCCTGCGTTATCGCCTTGGGCTTGCGGTGTTCATCGTCGGGAACGTTCTCGCGACGGTCGGTCTCCTGCTTCCCGTCTTTGGTTTGGCGAAGGGGCGCATGGTCGGCGTGATTGCGCTGATCATGGGGGCCGGCGAAGTCATCAGCCTCAGCAGCATATTCTTGCTCGGCAAGGAGGGCTTCAAAGAGCTCAAGACCCGGCTATTCGCAGTGTTGAAACGAACGCCATCCGGAGTACCGATCTCGCATCAGCGCCACCGACTCGGATCAACGCTGCTGGCCCTACACGTCGTGACACAGTTCGCCGCCGTCGCGTTTCCAATCGCCTCGCACTACGGATTGATCGCGGAGGGAACGTTCCCGACAGTCCTCGGCCTCAACCACCAGGACCAATTGAAGTGGTTCCTAGGACTACTGGCAGCCGGCGAGCTTCTCTTCTTCGCCGGCGTCTACACCCTGGGCGCCGACTGGTGGGGAAGATTTCGGGAATTGTTTCAAGGGCAGGGGGAAACCGCGTAGGTCGCTGATGCTGGCACTGACGTCGTTGTCAGAAGGCGACCTTGGCCGCGAAGGTGATGCCGATCTCGTGAACCGTCGTGGGCACCGGATTGTTTCTTATGTCGCTCGGATCGTACTGCGCAGGGATCAGCAAGCCCAAGGTATCCCCTTTCCCAAACGCGTACCGGAGCCCGACCGCGAGCGAGAAGCCGACCCCCTCTTCCTCCTCTGTACTCTGCTTGTCGGGATGCACTTCCTGAGTGGAATAGAGAAATCCCAGGTGGACGCCGAAGAAGTCGATTTGTTGGGTTGCCAAGGGAAGCCGTGCGAGCTGGTCGACCTGACTGAAGTCGGTAAACGCGCCGAGACCGAGCTTGATGCTCTTGCTGACTCGAAACGCGGCTCCGACGCGGCCGTTGATGAAGCCTCGAAAGTTCAGGCCAAGCTCCTCTTCGCGCAGGCGCCAGTTATACACGAGATCGCCTTCGACCCATCCCCAGCTGCCGATGTACGCGACTCCGAACCGTAGGTTGCCGGGATCGATGCCCCACCAGCCCCCGCGACCTCCCCGACTCTCGCTTCCCTCGGCGAGCTGCTCACCGTCTGTGGGAACCGGCGTGGTGGTGCCCGGCGCCTGGTTGTAGTGGTTCGCGGATCGTTCGAGCAGCGCAAAGACGTAGCTGGGCGAAGCGATCGAGAGGCCGATCCGAACTTTGGGGATCGGGACCCATTGGATGCCTGCTTTGAGCTGGAAGCCGAATCCCGTCTGTGTCGTGACGTCGCCGCTCGAGACCTGCCCCGCAACGCCGCCATCGTAAAAGACCGTGTAGCTGTCATCCACGCGAGCATTCGCAATGACGATGTCGAAGGCCCCTCCAAAGAGAACCTTCTGCCTCTTGCCAAACTCCCCCGCCAAACCCGAGCTGATGTGAAAGAGGTCGACTTTGGAATTCCGCCCCGTAAAGGAATTCACGGCCGGCGTAGTACCGACGGGCGAGGTCGCCTGCTCGGTGACGAACTCCCGCCGAACGGACGAGTTGAACAGCCCTATCCCGAGCTTCAGGTTCTCCTTGAGCACGATCGTGAAGGTCAGGGCCTGCGGAATCACCGTGAAGTTGAAACCGCTGCCCTCGCTCTTCCCCGGCGGATCGGTGCCGATCGTCAAAAGCCCCGGGTTCCTGACGATCTGCATATTCATGGTCATGCCGGCAAGCTCCAGCGAGGGCTTGTCTGTGCGCGCGATGCCCGCGGGGTTGTACCAAAGCGAAGCGCCCGTGTAGACGTTGGCCACGACGGCACCGCCGGTGAGGGTCACGTCGAGCCCCGCGTTGACCTCTTCGGTATTGCTTGCCCACGCGGTGGCGGGGCTCACTAACACGCCCAATAGCGCGATCACCCGAACTCGGCGCATGCGCGGATAGTAATCGAAAAGGGCTCCATGGATCGGCGAAAACTTAGCAGAACGGGCGCAAACTTAGCGTTTCCAATTCCCGTCGGGGGAGTGTACGGATCCCCCAAGGAATCATGAACTACCGCTACCTGCGTGCGTTTCTCCTGGTGAGCCTGGGGTTGGTCCTCGTCAGTTGTTCCATCACTCGCGTCAAATGGCGCATCAAGTGGGACAAGGGCATGGAAGAGAGCAAGGCGGCCTTCATGGGCGCCCCTCTCCAGATCGAAAAAGAGCGTCAACCCAACATCATCCTCTTGGTAGCCGACGACCTCGGCCCGTACGAAGTGAGTGCCTACGGAGTCGAGCACATCTCGACCCCGAACATCGATCAGATCGGCAAGGACGGTGTGGTCTTCGAAGAGGGCTACGCCACCGCCCCGACCTGCGCGCCCGCC
>JAFDFW010000544.1 GCA_019309605.1 Deltaproteobacteria bacterium
GGGGAGACGGGGAACACGCTGCGCATTCACCCAGCGGTGATCGCCGCGGGCGACTTCGGAGAGCCGGTGAAGGCCTGGGAGGGCATTCCGCAGACCTACGAGTGCACGGAGTTCCTCGAGTTGGACAAGCCCGACGGCCACCGGGTGTGGGTGCTTCCGGCCTTCGCGCACCCGGTGGGGACGGCGACGATGGTGCCGGGCCACGGGGCGACGCACCGGGCGCTCATGGAGCGTTACCCCCACCTTGGCGTGCTGACGGCGATGATCCACGACCTGACCCCGGGCAAGGTGCGGCCGAACGGGAAGCTGGGCCTGTCCATCGAATACTGGCCCGACGAGGCCGACCGGGCGGAGCTCTCGCTCGGGCTGTGGGCGAGCGCCAAGGCGCTGTTCGCGGCGGGGGCCAAGCGGGTGCTGATTCCGTCGCGTGTGCCGAGGGTGCTGGAACCGGGCGACGACCTCGGGTGGCTGAAGACCATGCCCATCGAGAAGGGCGAGTTGGACCTGGTGGCGGTGCACCCGATGGCTTCGGTTCCGATGGGGGACGATCCGCAGAGCGCGCCGGTGGGCAGCGACGGGAAGCACCACCACCTGCAGAACCTGTGGGTGGCCGACGGGTCGCTGTTCCCGTCGTCGATTGGGGTGCCGCCGCAGCTGTCCATCTACGCCATGGGGTTGCACGTGGGTCGCTCGCTGTCCGCCTGACATTCGTATCGGCCACTCAGCCTCATCGTGCGCATGCGATGCGCCGTCGCCGCCGAATCTGCAGAATGTGCGTCGCCCGGGTAGCAAAAACCCCTGAAACGGCTCAGATCCTGCTGGCACACCGCGTGCAATTCTGTGAGCCATGGCCTGCAAGAGGCTAGCTTTTTTGGTTCTACTTGGTTTGCTGAGCACGGTTGAGTTCTCCCCGATCCTTGCGAACGCGTCGGGCACCCGGACTTCACGGGCCCTGGCTACGGGGTGATCGGTCCACAAGGTGGCGTCGTCGAAGAAACCGACCCAAGCAGCCCGCTCTTCGGCGTGAGAGTCGAAGTCCCGGCAGGCGCCTGGGACGAATGCTGGGAGGTCTACATCCAATACGAGTCGATCTTCAGCACGCCGGACTACCCCGACGGTTTCGTGCCGTTCGAGCGCCCCGATCCATCGGGCGCAGTGCAAATCGAGATCGGACTATCAACGCTTAGCGGCTTCTATCCCGCGCCCGATCCCTTGCCGATTCAGCTCTCGTTTCCCATGGACAAGATCCAACCCGAAGCCATCGAGGTCCGCGCCGCGTACTTCTACGATGAAGAGCAACAAGATTGGCGCATCGTGTTTCCGAAGGCGATGAGCGCCGAGCGGCTCTGGGTCGAGAGCAGCACACACGCGCAGCTCTGGTCCTGGGGCCTGATCAACATCGACGAGGCGGACTTCGACCGACACGTCGCGCCCGCCATGGAGGACTACTACGGCAGCGAGACCTGGGCCGAGGTCCAGGCGGCCATCGACGAGATCTATCGCCAAGGGCTCGAGCAACAGGACTTGCTCATCTGCGCGGGTTTGGACTTTGCCGAAGGGTTCTTCATCGGAGCCCGAGACGCTGCCGGGGAGAACGTCCAAGAGCTCCAGGTGAGCCTCGACTGCGGCGACTGCAACGCAGTATCCACCGAGTTCTACGAGGAGTTCGTCGACTACATCAAGCTGAACATCCAAGCGATGCTCGCGGAGATGTTCGTCGAAGTGATTCCGGGGGGCCTCGTCACGTTCCCGCTCAAGCTCGCAGCGTTCGCGATGTGGATGTCGATCGAGGCCGCCATCGACAATCTAGCTTGCGACTACGACTGCTTCTTCAGTCGCGCCCACCCCCTCATCTACGTGAACGTCGCCGTCTACTACGGTTCCGAGGGGATTCTCGAAGTCATCGAGCGGTACAGAAACTCCGATTACATCAGCTGCCCCCCGGCAGCCGCCACCGAGCCTCTCCTAATGCCACCTGGATGACCGAATGGAGGTACCCATGCGCAATGCACTTCGAATTCTCCTGGCGGCGACTCTCCTCGCTGTCGGTTGCAGCACGGAAGGAGAACCCGTGCAGTGCGTAGAGCCGGGAGATACCTGCAACGACGGTCTGTGCTTCAACGGCGCGGCCAACGGAGTCTGTGATCAAAACGGGGAGTGCCGGACCGAGCCCTCGACGACTGGAGATTGCGTGGTTTTCCTCACGAGTGACGAGTACGCCGGAAACCTCGGTGGGTTAGAAGGCGCCGACGCAATCTGTCAGAGCAAAGCCCGATCGGCCGGGTTGGAAGGCACCTTCAAGGCCTGGTTGTCGGACTCGAACACGAGCGCCGCGGAGAGGCTCACCCACAGCGCCGTGCCGTACATCGACACGCGAAATCAGGTGATCGCAAACGACTGGGAAGACCTCACGAACGGCTCGCTTCAACGCGCGATCACAGTCGACCAAACCGGCTTTGACTGGGACAGCGACGCAAGCCACTGCGGAGCCTTCATCTGGCTTGCCACCGTCTGGACGGGTACCGCGACCGATGGCAGCAGCAAGCCCCCATTTTGTTCCGATTGGACGAGCACCGCCGACATCGAGACCGACTCCGGCCACGTCGGACACTACTGCTACGCCTCCGAAGCCTGGACGGACCAGACCGGGGGCGACACAACCAAGGGCTGCTCAGCAGAAACCAGCCTTTACTGCTTCCAGCAGTAATGGTCGCACCCCCCGCATCCTCGCCACTCGCAACGGAGACTTCGGCTTGAGCCTCTGAATGAGCAACCGCTAGCCCCACAACGATTCGCTGGTCCCGAAAGCACCCGTACCTCAGGGGGTGATGATGACTCTTCCTCGAGGCTGTCCGTCGATCAGATAACGCATGGCTTCTGGGACCTCGCTCAGTGGGAACGTTCTGTCGATGATCGGCGTGAGCTTTCCTGCTTCGAGGAACTCCTTCAAGACTGCCATCGACTCTTTCTTGCTTGGCATCGAGAAGTTCGCTTTCGGCAGCTGGCTCACGAACAGTGAGAGCGCCATCAGTTTGAAAAAGTAGGGTAGGAGCCCCAGAACGCGATGGCCCGATTCTCCGAAATTCTCGTGCCCGATGAGCACGTAAGTCCCCTCGGGGCTGAGCGCCCGTCTACAGGCTGAGAACGAGTGATTGCCCGGAATATCGAAGATGAGATCGTAGCGCTCGCTACCTTGGGTGAAGTCCTCTTGGGTGTAATCAATGACATGGTCCGCGCCAAGCGATCGGACGATGTCGAGTTTCTTCGTGTGGTCGACGCCGGTCACATTCGCGCCGTACGCTTTGGCCAGCTGCAGGGCGATGGCCCCCACGCCGCCCGCGGCACCATTGATCAACACCTTCTGTCCTGCCCGCACCCCTCCCGCCTCCCGGAGGTTATTGAGGGCGATGAGCCCGGAGGTGGGGACGGCTGCGGCTTGTTCGAACGTAATGTTGTCAGGCTTGAGCGCCAGGCGCTCTTGCTTCACTGACGCGTACTCGGCAAAGGTGCCGCCGTTGGTCCACTGATAGCCGCTGAGGCTCTCGCCGAATGCTTGAACTCAGCCACGTTCTTACCCACCGACTCAACGATCCCTGCCAAGTCCGTTCCCGGAATACGGTTCTTGGGTCGGAGAAGCCCCGCCCCCATCAGACGGAGGGCGTAGGGCCGGCCGCTCATGACGTGCCAGACATCTGGATGCACGGAAGCCGCGCGCACGCGCACCAGTACCTCATCATCCCGAGCCACCGGGATCTCGACTTCCTCGAGTTCCAGCGCATCAGCGGAGCCGTACTTACGTTGGACAATCGCTTTCATCATATTCTCCCGCAGTCTACGACAAGCACGCCCGCAGTTCTCATCTCGACTTCCTCGGAGACGAAAAGGACGTTTGAGGTGACCATGAACGCTCCGGGCTGCTCGCAGTTGGCGCTCGTATCTTTTGATGGCAAGGGAGCATGTGAACGGCGTTTGGAGGCACAGGCATTGCGAACCGATCTCAGCAGCTTCGCTTTCCTCTGCGCACTCCTCGCAGCGGTCCTCAGCCCGTCGTTGGCGTCGGCACATGCAGTAGCGGAGGAGCCGGCTCTTCGCGTGTTTCCGCGCGATTCCCTCTTTGTGCCCCTTTCCGCGGACCCCCGTTGGCCTCGGCTCACCCTTGGTTACCAGCATTACTTCGATGATTCACAGTTCACCCACGTCGGCACGGCCGATGCGGGAGCTTCGATCGCGATCGTTCAGAAGAACCTCCCTCGGGGGCACAGTTGGGAGATCGGCATTCAGGGCGGCGTGTTCTCGATCTTCGACTTTGGTGCGCCCTCGAACGACCTCGTGAACGC
>JAFDFW010000545.1 GCA_019309605.1 Deltaproteobacteria bacterium
CGTACTGCAACAGGTACTCTCCCTCGGGAACTACCATTCGGTGCATCGTCGCCGGGCGCGTGTAAAAGAAATCCCCCGGGCGCACCGCGACCGGCTGGTCTGCCAGCTCGAATGATCCGCGCCCCGCGATCACGTAGTGCGCTTCGTACCTATGGTGCATGTGGGGCTCGAAAACTCGAAGCGTCCTCGGCAACAAGATGCATGATCTCACACGCATGATGTCAATATTATACATCGATAAGCCAGCTTGGACCATTGTGGCGCCTAGGCCGCATGTCCTACGTTGCGGGTACACTCGGGTCGGGTGCGTCGAAAGGAGCCGGGGCCATGCTGGAAGCTGTCGAATCCTCGCCAATCTCTCCTGGTTCCAAGGTGTTGACTCCGCACGAAGCGCGCATCGAGCGGGGCGAGGCGGTTGGATTGGTCGGCGACGCCGCGCAGTCCAAACGCGCGCGCATCCAAAGAATGCTCGAAGGGTTCCGGGATCAACCGATCCACCTGAACCTCGATCGCGCCCGCCTGCTGACCGAGTCCATGATGGGCACCGAGGGACAGCCCATGGTGCTCCGCTGGGGCAAGGCGCTGGCCCACATCCTCGAGAATCACCCGATCCACATCGAGGACGAAGAGCTTCTCGTGGGCAGCGCCGGATCGGCGGGACGCTACGCCGTCGAAGAGCTTCTCGTGGGCAGCGCCGGATCGGCGGGACGCTACGCCGTCGTCTACTGTGAGCTGGTAGGGCCGGGCCGCTTCTACACGCATCCGCACGAGTTGGCGCCCAGTAAACCGGGTGATCCGATCGTCATCAGCGAGGAAGACGTCGCGGCGCTCAAGGAAGATATCCTTCCTTACTGGGAGCGCAACGCCTACCACGCGGCCACGATGAATGCGCTTCCCGAAGAGACGCGCCGCTTGATGGAACGGATCTTCGTCGTCACGCCCACCGCGGCCGGCCGATCGATGCTGGCCTGGGCTCACGACTACGGGAAGGTACTCGAACGCGGGATCGGTTCGATTCGACGCGAGGCTGGGGAGCGGCTCGAAGCGCTCGACCCGGCCGACACCGCAGCCTACGTCGAGCAGCGCCCGTTTCTCGAGGCGGTTTGCTTGGTGTGTGATGCGATGACCGCGTTCGCGCATCGTTACGCCGAGCTGGCCCGGTCCATGGCCGCCGATGAGCCCGGCCAAGAGCGCCGGCGCGAGTTGCTCGAGATTGCCGACATCTGCGAACGGGTCCCGGAGCATCCGGCGCGCACCTTCCGCGAGGCGGTGCAATCCCAGTGGTTCATCCAGACCGTTTCCCGCCTCGAGCAAGCGATCGGCGGGGTCGTTGGCAATGGCCGCATCGATCAGTACCTCTATCCCTACTATCGCAAGGACGTTGACGAGGGGCGGCTCACCGAAGACGAAGCGCTGGTGTTGCTGGAGTCGATCTGGATCGGCATGGCCCGGAGCACTGATGTCTATGCCAAGCCGGGGCAGCCGTCGCTGACGGATGGGTTTGCCCACTGGGAGGCCACCACGATCGGCGGCCTCACGCCCGACGGCCGAGACGCGACCAACGACCTTTCGTATTTGATTTTGCGTTCGAAGCGTGAGTTCCCACTGCACTATCCCGACCTGGCCGCACGCATCCATTCCCGCACGCCCAATGCCTTTCTCCACGCCGTCGCCGAGACCATCAAGGACGGCTCGGGATTCCCCAAGCTGTTTTGCGACGACGAGATCATCCCTCTGCTGGTTGCAAAAGGTGGCACCATGGAGGAGGCCAACGATTACTGCGTCACGGGGTGCTCCGAAACCAAGATGCTCAACAGAGAGGGCATCGCTACCGGGTGCGCCTGGATCAACCTCGGCGCGATCCTCGAGATGACGCTTCGAGACGGCCGACTGGCTTGCTACGGCGATGGGCTCGTCGGGATCAGCACCGGCGACCCGAGAACCTTCACGACGTTTGATGAGCTCTGGCATGCGTTCACTCTGCAAGTGCAGAACGTCGTCCAACACACGTTCATCCAGCAGCATGTCTCCGACACGCTCAAATCGCGTCACATCGCATCACCGATGTTCTCCATGTTGCACGACCTCTGCATGGCGAGCAGCAAGGACATCCACTCGGGACCGATCGAGGGCGCGCTCTACCTCGGCTTCTTCGATGTGATTGGCTTCGGTACTGTCATCGATTCGCTGGCCGCCATCCGCACCCTCGTCTTCGAAGAGGGCAAGCTAACGATGCCTGAGCTCCTCGACGCGCTCGACCGCGATTTCACCGGGCACGAGGATATTCGACAGCTGTGCTTGAACGCCCCCAAGTACGGCAACAACGAGTCGAGTGTCGATCGACTCGGCCGTGACATCGAGGAGTGCTTCACTCGGTTGGCCCGGCACCACACGACAGCGTTCGGTGGCGAGCTCGATCTGCGCTACGTATCTGTCACCTCGCACATTCCCCTCGGAGCTGTCGTCGGCGCAACTCCGGACGGTCGCAAGGCGAGGGAGCCGCTTTCGGAGAGCATCAGCCCCTCACAGGGCCGGGACGTGAAAGGACCGACCGCGACGCTCGCGTCGATCAGCAGCACTAAGTGTGCGCAGTACAAAGAACGCGCGGCCCGGCTTTTGAACATGAAGCTCTCGCCCGCATCTTTGGTGGGCGAAGCCGGAACCCGGAAGCTGATGGGGCTGATCCGCAGCGCTTGCGATATGAGGATGTGGCACATCCAGTTCAACATCATCAATCGGGACACACTTCTGGCCGCGCAGAACGACCCCGAGAAATATCGGAACCTGTTGGTCCGGGTGGCGGGTTACAGCGCGTACTTCGTCGACCTCACGCCGGCCCTGCAGAACGAGATCATCCGCAGAACGGAGCACGAATTTTAGCGGGACAACATGACCCAGAACAACGAAAGCAATGGCGCACCCAAGGGATTGGTGTTCAACATCCAGAAGTTTTCGCTTCATGACGGCCCAGGAATCCGGACCATCGTCTTTTTGAAGGGGTGCCCGCTTGCCTGCATCTGGTGCTCCAATCCCGAGGGCCAATCTACTGCGCCCGAGCTCATCTACACCTCCGACCGTTGCATCGGCGTAGAGGACTGCGACCGATGTGTCGCCGTGTGCCTGGAGCAGGCCCTCACCAAGGACGATGAAGGCAAGATTTGCGTCGACCGCAGCATCTGCGATGGCTGTGGCGACTGTGCGTCCGTGTGCCCATCGCGGGCACTGGAGGAGTCCGGCGAGTGGGTAGGCGTGGACGATGTGTTGCGGATCGTCGAAGAAGACGACGCCTTCTACGCCAGGTCAGGCGGAGGGCTCACCGTCAGCGGTGGCGAGCCCCTGGCGCAGGGTGCATTCGTTCGAGCTCTTCTCAGCGCCGCGAGAGACCGCGGCAT
>JAFDFW010000546.1 GCA_019309605.1 Deltaproteobacteria bacterium
GGCAACCTCGGTGCTCAGCAGCGACTTGAGTTGAGTCAGTGGCACCCGTCCCCCGGGAAGGAGATAGCAACCGAGGTCGATGTCGTCGTTCGAATGGCGAAAGAGCGCAACGTATCCGGGAAGCACGTACGGCGGATAGAGGAGAACGCCGTCGCTCGTGAAGTTGTGCGTGCCTCCCTTGATGTATTGTCTGCTTGCCACGCTATTGGCCCCAGTCGTCACGACACCGAGCGCGCGCGCGATTTTGCTCTTGGCGCCGTCGGCGGCGATCAGGCACCGCCCCAAGAAGCGTCGACCATCCTTGCAGCGCACCGTCCACGTTGCGTCGCCCAGGGACACATCAGTCACCGATGCATTTTCGATGAGCTCCGCGCCGACGCGGTGCGCAGCGCGAGCGATTCGCTCATCGCAAATGATCCTACGAATGGCTGCAACTCGTGGCGCGCTCTCTCGGGCGCCTTCATCGGGGCTCGTGAAGCTCAGACCCGATGGCGACACCAAGCCGCCTGCGCGGATCCATTGCACCAATCCCTCCGAGTCCAGCTCCTGAATGACCCCCATCTCCTCGAGGATCTCGAGTGCTGGCTCACACCAGGCGTCGCCGCAACGCTTGTCACGAGGAAACGTCGCTTTCTCTAGGAGCGCAACACGCTTTCCTCCAGTTGCAAGAAAGTACGCCGCCGTCGCGCCGGCCGGTCCGGCACCAACGACGATCACGTCGTAAATGGGTTGCTCATCCATGGGCGCGGCCAGCCTAGCCGCTTCTTGGAGCGGTGGCTACGAGTCCTTCAGAAGTTGTAACCATAGCCGATGCTTGCGACGTTCACGCTCAAGTTGTTCGTGCGCGTGTATCGATTGAAATAGACGTCGGCCTGGTGCTGGTGAGTCCGGCCGGGCGGCGTGAGATGAAACGAGACTTTGACGCCCCATTCGTGAGCCCAGAACCGAGCCAAGTCTGAATCTGATGTTCGAGGCTCGCTTGGGTTGAAATCCAGCAAGCCCAAGTTCGTCGTCCAGAAGTAGACGGCGCTCTGGTGCTGCGCTCTGTAGTGGGCGTTGATATACGCACGCTCGGTCACCGACTGGTAGATTTCCGCGAGCAGTGTGTGGGCACGTACATCGTAGTCGTCCGCGTAGAACCGATAGCTTGCGCGCAGCGTCGACTTCGTCCTCGGAACGTAGTGCGCGATCAGACCTGACACCGTCTGTCTCAGCCGCGTGCGCGGGAATTTCTCTTGAATGCGGCCCAGACAAACCGTCACATCGGGGTCGCATAGGAACGGCACCGAATTCCAAGGGGTCAACAGATCGCCCGTTCGCCAAGAGATTCCATAGCCGGCCTTGACCCATGTGGTCGGGTTCAGGATCTGGGAGACTTCGACGCTCCCACCCACACCGCCCCGATAGTCGAACTTGTTGCCCTCAGGGAAGACACCGCCAGGCTCCGGCCCGTATGGACTGAACCAGTCGAATGATCCGTCGATTCTTGCGGTGATCGTCGCGTTGTCCTGAGCCAGGTCGCGCGTGTATCCGACGCCGCCGAAGACCGAAGCGAACCACTCCTCGCCATGGCCGCCATAGGTGAATTTCAGCGTATCGTCCTCAGTGCTCTTCACGCGAGTATCGACTTGAAGCGTCCCCGCAGAACAAGGCCAGCGACAGAGGCAGCAAAGCCCATCCGCTTAGGCGCTTGCGGCGCGCACTAGTTGGTGCAGCCACAACCGCCCCCCGCGGGTGACCAGATCCCACCGGCAACGGCTTCTCGCGCCCGATGCAACTGGTTGTTGGCACGGGCTTCCAGCGGATCAACGACGGACTGCATCGTCGTCTCGCTCAAATACCCTCGTTCGTAGGCCGCGACCCGGACGCATCCAGACCACAGAACGGCAGCTACGCAAATCAGAAAGAGACCTCGCATAGGGTCTCTACACCTGAACGCCGAAAAGGTTTCTTCCTACGTTTCCCAGACGACTCGCTGGCCGGCGCCGTACCATTCGTCGATTCTCGGACCGTAGGTATCCTCGATCTTGCTTCGCTTCATCTTCATCGTGGGTGTGAGAAAACCGTTCTCAATTAGCCAGGGGTCTTTGACGGCCACCAAGAACTGAAGGCGCTCGAACGCCTCGACCTCCTGGTTGACCTCCTTCAACAAGCCCTCTAGCTCGGCTTCGATCTGAGCGCGCACAGCGCTGTCGCCCAGTTTCGGCCGCAGCTCTTCTGCGAGGAGCACCAAGGCGAACGCTTGAGGCTGCCCTGAGCCGGTGACACAGCACATCTCGACGTGGCGGTTGTTGTTGATGAGATTCTCGATGGGCACCGGCGCGACGTACTTGCCCTTGCTCGTCTTGAAGAGCTCCTTCACGCGCCCCGTGATCTTGAGCCGGCCTTCTTCATCGCGCTCACCGCGGTCGCCCGTGCGGAAGTAGCCGTCCTCCGTGTAGCACTCGGCGGTCAGCTCGGGTTGCTTGTAGTAACACATCATGTTGCCGGGCGACTTGATGAGGATCTCGCCCTCGTCGCTGATCTTCACGTCGACTCCGGGCATCGGGCTGCCCACGTAGCCGACGCGCCCGCCACCGGGGTGGCTCGCGTGCGAGTAGGCATAGTCCTCGCTCATGCCGTAGCCTTCGAGGAGTTCGAGGCCCAGGTCCCGGTACCACTGGATGAGATCAGGCGGGATCGGCGCCGAGCCGCTGGCCGCGAGCCGCACATGTTGAAGCCCAAGGCCCGTCAGGACCTTCTTCTTGATCACGCGATTGAGGAGCGGGATGCGCAGGAGCCGCTTGCAGCCACAGTCGCGGCACGGAAAGGAAAATCGTCGGCTGTGCGCGGTTGAGGTCCGCTACGAAGGTATCGAGTGACTCCGCGAAGAAGAGCTGCATTCCCGAGCGAAAACCCTGTGTCTCGACGAAGTACCGTTCGAAGACGTGGGCGAGCGGAAGATACGACAGCATCCGGTCCCGGTCCGTGGCGTGGAAGACCTCCTCGGCCCCATCCACCGATGCGGAAATCGCCCCGAAGCTGTGCACCACGCCCTTCGGCCGCCCCGTGCTTCCCGAGGTGTAGACGATGATTGCTGCTTCTTCGGGCTTGCGGGAGACTTTCCCTTGCATGGGCTCGGTTCGCGAGGTGATCGAGTTCCACGACTCGTAGTCGTTGTCGGGGGCCAGCGGCAAAGAGATGCAACGCATGCCGGAGGGAATGCCCTTCTGAACCTCGTCCCAGCCGTCGAGCTTGCCCACGAAGAGGAGCTTCGACTCGCTGTGGTCCAGGATGTAGTCGATCGTGTCCGCATTGAGCGTCGGATAGAGCGCAACGCTCACGTACCCGGCCATCCAAATCGCCAAGTCCGCGAAGATGAAATGCGCGCAGTTCTTCGAGATGAGGCCGATGTGGCTACCCGGCTCTAGGTCGAGCGACTTCAAGTGGGCAGCCATTCGCCGCACCTGGTCCATCGCCTCGGCCCAGGTATACGTTTCAACCTCGCCGTTGCCGATCGGCTGCGTCATCCACAGCTGGCTGGGAGCTCGCTCCTCCCAGCTGTAGACGTCGTCCAGTGCAAGTCGAAGTTCAGCCATTGGTCACTCCTCGTTTCTGACGGGCTCCCGAGCATACACCTTCGAAAGGTGCAGATGGTGTAGTATTCGGGGGATGAAGTACACGCATCTGGGGCGGACCGGGGTTCGTGTTTCGCGCATTTGCCTCGGGTGCATGAGCTACGGGACGCCCAAATGGCGGCCGTGGGTGCATGATGATGAGGCGTCTGCGCCGTTTTTCAAGCGAGCCATCGAGGCCGGCATCAACTTTTTCGACACCGCCGACATGTATTCGCTCGGGGTGAGCGAGGCGGTGACCGGACGCTGGCTCCGCGAATACGGCAATCTCGACGAGCTGGTGATCGCGACGAAGGTCTTCTTCCCGATGAGCGATGGACCCAACATGGGCGGGCTGTCGCGCAAGCACATCCAGCAGGCCTGCGAGGACAGCTTGCGGCGCTTGGGCGTCGACACGATTGACCTTTACCAGATCCACCGCCTCGATCCGGACACGCCGATGGAAGAGATGTTGGCGGCGCTCGATCACCTCGTCACTCAAGGAAAGGTCCGGTACATCGGCGCGAGCTCGATGTTTGCTTGGCAGTTCCAGCGCCTGCTCTCGACGTCGGAGCGCCACGGCTGGGCACGCTTCGCCACGATGCAAAATCATTACAATCTCGTCTATCGCGAAGAGGAGCGAGAGATGATGCCGCTATGCGAGGACGAAGGGATAGGCGTGATCCCCTGGTCGCCGCTGGCCCGCGGGATGCTTGCCGGGACGCGGACCACGTTGGGGGATAGCTCGACGAGCCGGTCCTCCAGTGACGGCCTCGATCAGCTCCTGTACGA